>JAEUJR010001128.1 GCA_016793585.1 Archangium sp. | reverse complement strand
TAACAACGAAAGCCGGGTCATGACTGCCTCTCGTGATGGATTCGTCGACGAGTGGGACCTGCTGTCGGGGTCGCAGGTGATTCGCTATGCACACGATACATGTGCGCATGCATTTCGGGTCGTCGATGATGCAAGCGTGGTGACCGCGGACGACTTCGACTCACTTCTCGTTTGGAATCGAAGGGCTGGCGAACTCGCCTCTCGCATCCAACTGCGGCAGACGGCATTTCGTGTCGCGAACGCCGGGCCTCGAGCCATGCTCGTAGGGACTGCCGATGGGACGGTGCACCGCGTCGATTTAGACAGGGATGCGATGGATGTTGGAACCACGATCGGCAGGCTTCGCATCGAGGTGAAACGCATGGGCTGGACACTCAGCGATCCTGAGCGGCGCGAATATGGCTTACCCGCCGCGGCTGAGGGCACTGTGCTCAAGACCTGCCCTGACGATACAGGGCCGGTGCGAGGAGCGGAGCCTCAGCCCGAACACTGAGGCTCTGCACTGCGTTGTTGTCGAGCTCGGCGAGTCTCAGAGCGTCTTGACTGCGCCTTCCAGCTCATGTGCCATTCCCTGCAGGGTCCGCTCGACCTTTTCGATCCACTGTTCCGGCGTTCCAACGCTCGCCCGCCTGAGTCGAAGCAGCGACAGGTTCCGAGCTGTCGTGCGAAGCGCGAACGGCATTCCTGCTCCCGCAGCGGCGTTCAGACACGAGTCGAGCAGCCGCATCGCGCTCTTCTCGTCTGACGACAAGACCGCCACCTCCAGCCGCGTCGCCTGATCCCAGTAGTCATCCTGCCGGGGCTCCTTCTTGCTGAGCGTCTCCAGCACCTCCAGCAGCAGGGGAGCGCGCCTGGCGTCGATCGGCTCGACCAGCTCCATCAAAGTAAGCGCGTTGATGGCGCAATAGGTCTCGGTTGGTTCCAGGCGATGGCCGGCCAGGTACGTCTCGATGGCCCGCTTGAGGAAGGCCTTCGCCGTCAGCGGTTGGCTCGATGCCAGGGCGTCGTCGTATCGATCTTTGTAGACCCGTCCCAACAACCCGTGATGCTCGGGTGTCGGCTTCGTCTCGACGAGTCGTACGAGGACCTGCTCGGCCTCGTCTCGCCGCCCCAGCCGGTTCAATGCGAACCCCAGATGCTGCTGAACACGCGGGTCGGCTTTGAAACGAGAACCAGCTTCCTCGATGACCGCGACCGTCGATGCCGGGACGTCGAGCGCTCGGAGCGCCTCGAGCAGCTCGAACATCACATCGAGGTGCATCGCTTCGAGCTCACGTTGCACGGCGTCGACCGCCGCGAGCGCATTCGTCGGCTGGCTGCGCGCCTGGCGGAGCCGGTTCTTCAGACGAACGGCATCGGCACCGGGCGCGGCCGAGATGGCGATGATTTCCACCCCCGGCTCGGAGCGTGAGTGCGGTGGCCCCGCAGGCACCGGAGGAGGCATTCGGCTCAGGTTCGGCACCAGCGCCGGAAAAGCGCTGAGGAGCGCCTGGAGCAGCTCGCGCGCTGTCCGGAATCGGTCATCGGGCGACGGCGCCATGGCACGCTGTATGATGAGGCGCGCTTCCCTCGGAACGAAGGGGGCCACCAGGTCGAGCGAGGGCGACTCGGTGCCTCTGGGCGTTCTCCCCGACAGGAGTCGGTACAATGTGGCGCCGAGCGCGAAGACATCGGTACGCGTCGTCACGGCCGTTGGGTTGTTCGCCTGCTCCGGAGACATGTACCCCGGCGTTCCGCACGCGAAGTTCGTCATTGCTGACGCGGCGCCTTGGCGCGCCAGACCAAAGTCGAGAACGCGAAGATCGTCGCGCGTGATTCGAAACAGGTTCGACGGCTTGATGTCCCGATGGAGGATGCTGCGCTCGTGTGCCGCGCCGATGGCGTCACAGGTCAGCGCGAGCGCGAGGAGGGCGTCTTCGAATGAGATCCTTTGCTCAGGCTGCATCGCGCTGAAGGACTCGAAGTCGGCCCCCTCGAGCAGCTCCATGAGCAGGTACTGGCGACCGTCCGACAGCTGGTCGGCCGCCACGACGTCGACGATGCCCGGGTGATTGCCAGCGAGCCCGCGAATCTTCGCCTCCAACCGAAACCGCGTCTGCAGCAGTTGGTCGCGCTTGTGCTCATCGAGCAGCACCTTGAGCGCCCGTCTGCGCATCGTTTCGTGGTCGAGCACCCGCCAGACCTCACCCATTCCGCCACGACCGAGGAGCCGTTCGATCTCGAAACGGCCATCGAGGAACGTGCCGGGAGCGATTCCTTTTGCGTTGGTCGGGGTGTCGGACATTCAGAGTCTCCCCGGGGTGGGCCGTAGCGTTGCTTGACTTGAGACTACGTCGAGCTGCTCAGGATTCGCACTGACTTCAGTCCGCGTTGATGGGCCGTCCACGGCATGAACCTTCGAGACCGTCGCACCGCTGGCGAGGAGATGAAGATACGGATCTTTTTCACGGGCATGGAGGTCTGGCGGTTTCGTGGACACAGTCGTGTCGACACCGATGACGACGAGACGCAGTGTTGTGCTGCCCCGTGACGGACTGTATCGCATCTGCGTTGTGGTCCCGCGCTCGCTCTCGCGTTCCGCTACCCCGCTGCCGCAGTTGCTCTCGGCGCTGAGGTTGTCGCCCATCAGCTCGTGGGCCCGGAGAGCAGCCTGGAACGCCGAGGGCAGGAGTTCCCGAAGCTCACGGACGACTGGCGTTGGAGAAACGACGTTTGACGAGCCCACGTCATCCACTCCCGCACCTCTTCGACGTTCCTTTTCTGGTGGCCCGCTGAGCGCTGCGGCGGCACTCGAAGCGGCCGACGTGGTGGAAGTGCCGCCTCGCGGTGAGGCGCAGCAGTTTGAGGCGAGAGTCGGGCGACTCGTCGGCGTTGTGCCACGGGTGTGCCAGACGGGAGCGAAAACGGATTCAAACATCAGACTCAGTGGACGACACACACGAGCTATCTGCTTGAAACGAGTGCCCAGGGCCGGAATCGAACCAGCGACACGGGGATTTTCAGTCCCCTGCTCTACCAACTGAGCTACCTGGGCGAACCACAACGAGAAAAGCGGTCGCGCTTCTGCCCGTGCGCGCCGGTGACGTCAAGCACTTCGTCGACGCGCCTGGCCCCGCGCCCTGACGCGCGGCTGATCAACCCCTGAACTTCGCCGGATCAACCCCGTGCTGCTCCAGCATCTTGTACAGGTAGCTGCGCGCGATGCCGGCCTCCCGCGCGGCCGCAGCGGCCGAACCCTGGTGTCTGGTGAGCAGGGCCTCGAGGTAGCTGCGCTCGAACGCGGCCAGCGCGCGCTCCTTCGCGGCGTGAAAGTCGGCGCCGCTCACCTCGGGGGCCTTCGGCAGCACGGCGTCTTCGCCCAGCGCCAGAATGCGCTCCACCACGTTCTTGAGCTCGCGCACGTTGCCGGGCCACTGCCACGCCGAGAGGGCGGCCAACGCGCTGGGTGAGAGCACCGCGTCGCTGCGCTGCCCGCGCGCGAACGCCTGCGCCAGCATCGCGACGTCTTCGAGGCGATCTCTGAGCGCTGGCACCTCGAGCACGATGGCCGAGAGCCGGTAGTAGAGGTCGGCCCGAAACGCGCCCGCCTTCACGCGCCTGGGAAGATCGTGCTGGGTGGTGGCCAGCAGGCGAAAGTCCGAGGTGCGCACCTTCGTGTCGCCGACGCGCTGGTACGAGCCGCTCTCGAGCACCCGCAGCAGCAACGGCTGCAGCTCGAGCGGCAACGCCGCCACCTCGTCGAGCATGAGCGTGCCTCCGTCGGCGGCCTCGACCACGCCGGCGGAGTCCTTCACCGCTCCGGTGAACGCGCCCTTCACGTGGCCAAAGAGCGTGGCCTGCACGAGGTCGCCCGTCGCCGCGCCGCAGTCGAAGGTGACGAACGGCCCGTCTTTGCGCGGAGAGAGGTGGTGCAGCACGCGGGCGCTCGCTTCTTTGCCCGTGCCCGTCTCGCCGTGCAGCAGCACCGACGCGTCGGTCGGCCCCACCTGCTCGAGCTGCGAGAACAGCCCGCGCATCACGGGGGAGCGGCCGAGCAGCCCCTGAAGAGACTCCTTCGGCGTGGCGGTCGCGCTCACCTTCGGCAACACCGCCAGCTGGGTGCTGCCGAGCTCGATGACCGAGCCGAGCGGCAGGTCGAGCACCGTCAGCTTCGCGCCCTGAAAGCGCGTGCCGTTCTTCGAGCCGAGGTCGCGCACGCGCGCCCGAATGCCCAGCAGCTCGATCGAGAGGTGCCTGCGTGACACGGCGTCATCGGCCAGCTTGAGCTGACAGTCGGCGTGGGTGCCCACCAGCGCGGTGCCCTGCTCGACCACCAGCTCGGCGCCGCGATCGGGCCCGGCGAGCACGAGCAGGCGCATCGGCATGGGCCGAAACGGCGCCGCGGTCTGGTCGAGCGTTCGGGTCGAGTCGTTCACGGCGCTAGCGTACGCGCTTGAGCAGCTTGTCGAGCTCGGCCTTCAACGCCGGGTCGCCCGTGCGGGGATCTCCGGGTTGGGTGACGGCAAGCTGGGCCTTCTTGACCTCGGCGAACATCGCGGGAGCCGACTGCCGTGCCGACTCCACCGCCTGCTTCACGTACTTCGCCAGCTCCGACGACGAGAGCAGCTGCTTGCCGCGCGGCGTGAGGTCTCGCGGGGTGTCGTCGGGAAAGAGCGAGAGGTGGACGATCATCGAGACCAGCCCACCAGCGGTGACACCGAGCGCTTTGGCGAGCTTCTCGAACTCAGGCTCACCACGCAGACGCGCTTCGAGGGTCTGTTGAAGCAGCGCCGCCGGGTTCATCAGTACTGGGGAATGATCTTGTTGTTCTTCAGCTGCTCGATCAGCCGGTCCATGATCATCTTGCCGAGCGCGATGCTGCCCGACACGCACGACTCGTACATCACGGCCTGCTCGATGGCCCCGCGGTCCTTCTCGGGAATGCTGCCGGCGATCTTGTTGAACTCTTCGACCGCCTCGCCAGCCTCTTCACGCGTCATGTAGGGCTCGCTCAACAGCTTCTTGAGCTTGTCCGAGCCGGGCACGTCTTTCAGCAGCTCGATGGCCTTCTTCGTGTCGGCGCTGGTGTTGGTCGAGGTGCCCGTCGAAGCCGAATAGCTGCTCGTCGCGGCGTAGCCCGTCGACTGTGGTGCAGCGGCGGGCGCCTGAGGGGCGGCGGCGGGTGCGGTGTCGGTGGCACGAACGACGGTCGGAGCAGCGCGGTTGACGGAGTTGATGGTCATGACTCAGACATTCTCGCAGGAAGTGCGAAAAGGTGTCGTCGCTTCGTAACCCGCCGTCACTTCGAGGAAAAATCGACGCGGAGCGACGTCACGGCGCCCTCGGCGATGGTGATGGACTTCACCTGGGAGCGGCCGTCCGGGGCCGTGAAGAGCACCTCGTGTTTGCCCGCGGGCAAGGGGTACTTCGAGAACGGCGTGCGATCGACCCTGGTGCCGTCGACCACCACGTCAGCCCACGGCACCGCATCGGCAGCGAGGTAGCCGATTTGCAGGCCCGAATGCGCGGGTGGAGCGGGCCTGGGCCGAGCAGGCGGCGGGCGCTCGGGGCGTCGCGCGGGCTCTGCCGCGGTGGCGGGCTCGACGGGTGCAGCGGGCTCGACGACGGCGAGCGGCGGCGGCGGCGCGATGACAGGCTCGTTCAAGACGGGCTCGACGGTCGGCGTGTGGAGCGGCTGGCGAAGGGCTCCGAGCGAAAGGCCCGCCGCCACGACCACGGCCAGCCCCGCAGCCAGCCACATCGGCCACAGCGGCCGCTGGGGCGTCGGGGTGACGTCGACCGAGATGCTGTGCGTGACCCGCAGCACCTGCGACTTCGTGCCGACCGGGCTCGAGAGCTCTTCGGGCGCGCCGGCTCTGGGCAGCACGAGCAACCGCAAGTGCTCGGCGAGATCGGGAGCGCTCGCCACCGGGCCGTCGATGAACGCCTTTCGAAAGCTCGTCGCGTCGGCGAAGCGGTGCTCCGCTTTGCGCGCCATGGCCCGCTGCAGCGCGGCCTCCATCTGCGGTGACACGTCTGGGCGGTGCTGGCGAACCGGCGCCGGCTTCCCGAGCAGAATCGCTGCGAACGTCTCGTCCTGCGACTTGCGGCGGAAGGGGTGGTCGAAGGTGACGAGCTCGTAGAGCGTGACGGCGGCCGAGTAGAGATCGGCGCGCGCGTCGACCGGCACCTCCTGCGTCAGCTGCTCGGGCGCGACGTAGGCGGCCTTGCCCTGCACCGAGCCCGTTCTCGTGCCGGCGTCTCCCACGCGCGCGATGCCGAAGTCGGTGAGCTGAATGGCGCCGTTGAACGAGAGCAGCACGTTCGACGGCGTGACGTCACGGTGCACCAGCTTGAGCGGGCGGCCCGAGGGGTCCTTCAGCTCGTGCGCGTAGGCGAGCGCCTCGCAGATGGCCATGGCGATGGCGCGCGCGATGGGCAGCGGCATGGTGAGGCGCTGCTCCTTCGCCAGCTGAAGGTACTGCGCCAGGCTCACGCCCTCGATGAGCTGCATGGCGATGAAGGGCCGGCCTTCGGCTTCGCCGACGTCGAAGATCTCGACGATGTTCGGGTGGTGCATGCGGGCCGCGAGGCGCGCCTCGGCGTAGAACCGCTTCACCGATTCGCTCGACGCCGTCAGGTGCGGCAGCAGCAGCTTGAGGGCGACGCGCTTCTCGAAGTCGGCCGTGCCCATCTTTCGGGCCACGAAGACCTCGCCCATGCCGCCCGACGCGAGGCGCTTGAGCAGCTCGAACCCGTTGCGGTCACCCGACTTCGCCACGGCGCGACGCTACCACGCAGGCCAGCCCGCTCACGGCGGGTAGATGCACTGGGTGCCGCAGCTGCGGAAGAGCAGCACGTCGTCGATGAGCACCGAGGCGTCGGGCTCGAAGCGTGACGTGCTGAAGCGCACGTCGATGCCGGTGCCATCACCCGCCGTGCGGTAGGTCTCGGTCATCGGCTGCCAGCTGCCCTTGGTGACGGCGGTGCCGCTGCCGTTGCTCAGATCGATGAAGCCTCCGTCGGGCGCGCGTTCGCGGATGATCAGCGAGACCGTCAGGCCCGCGTCGTGTTCGTGCCGGGCCCAGGCGCGGGCGCAGAAGACCATGCCGAACGAGGTGGCGCCGCTGGCGATGTCGCTCTGCATCGAGGGGTTCGCGTTGCCGCCGACCCACAGACGGCCGGCCGCGGGGCCGGTGCGCGCGGGCACGCCGTGCGTGACGGTGCCGGTGAGCGCGCGCCAGTTTCGCACCGCGCCCGTCGCAGTCTGCAGCTCGAAGCCCGGGTTGAGCACCAGGTTGGTCTCGCACGCGAAGGCGCCGGCGTCGGGCACCGAGGCATCGGCTCCACCGTCGACCCCCGCGTCCCGCCCTGCGTCGGGTTCGCCCGCGTCGACCGAGCCCGCGTCGACCGAGCCCGCATCGAACGAGCCCGCATCGAACGAGCCGGCATCGACCCGACTCAGGCCGGCGTCGAAGGCCTCGTCCTCGCAGCGGGAGGCGACGCACACGAAGCCGTTGCCGCACGGGCGCTCGTCCGAGCACTGCTTGCCCGTCTCGTCGAGCGGCCCGGGCACGCAAGCGAGGCCCCAGACGACGATGCTCGCGACGAGCGGCCTCACCACGCGAGCAACACCACGGCCGAGATGGCCGTGATGCCTCCGGTGGCGAAGAGCCCGATGGACCAGTTGGCCTGCGTCACCGCGTTGGTGTGCGCAGCGCGCGCCGTGTCGGCCCAGTCTCCTGGTGGTTTGCTCGGGTCTCGCGCGGCGCGGTCGAGGGCCTGCGCGTTGAGCTGAAGGGCGGTGCCCACCCCTGCGGCGACGACGGCGACGGCGCCGGTGACGATGGCGGCCACCTTCGTCGGCGCGAGGCCGGCCGGTTCCTCCTCGGGTACGGCAGGAAGCTCGACGGTCTTGCGGCGCTCGCTCACGCGCGGAGCTGCTTCGGTGCCGAAGCTGGCGACGACCGCTTCGTCGGCCTTCACGCGCACGAACCAGAAGACGTCGTCGGTCGAGGCCGTCGGCGTGAGCACGTCGATCACCTTGTTCTCGATGGAGACGGTGCGGGGCTCCCACGGCCCCTCGCCGCGCCGCTGGACGAGCTCGGCGGCGGTCGCGCGATGAAACGGGTCGACGACGCGCAACCGCAGGCGGCCGGGCGGAGCCATCTCTTCGACGAGGCTCACCTGACGGTCGGGAAAGAGGCGCTCCTTCACCGCGTCGAAGACGGTGAGAATCTTCGGAGACGTCGAGCCGCGGTCGAGCTCGTGCTCGGGGTCGATGGCCAACAGCTCGCCGAACGCGGCCTCGGCTTCGGCGCGGTTGCCTTCGGCCACCTGACACTTCGCGAGCAGCTCGAAGACCTCGAGGCGTTGGGCCTGCTCGAGATCGGGCACCTGCTTGGCCACCTGCAGCTGGGTGATGGCTTCGGCGAACTTCAGCTCACGCGCCTTCGTCCTCGCGAGGTCGAGGTACGGGTTGGCCGTCTGGGCCAGCGCGAGCGTGAAGACGACGGAGAGCACGGGGAGTCGAGGTTCAGCACATCGGCGCGCGACTCCCAAGCGCCAGTCACCGGGCTCCCATTCAACGCGCGTCGAGCAGGGTGGACTTCAGCGTCGCGAAGTTTGCCGGCACGGCGAGATCGTGGGTCGTGAGGTTGAACACGTCACGCCGACGCCCCTGCGCGTCGAGCACCACGACGTCTCGCCAGGTCACCTGCCAGAGGTTCCACGCGTTCACGGCCTGGGTGTCCTGCAACAACGGCGTCGTCTTGCCCGTCACGAAGTCGGCGTTGCCAGCCTCGAAGCCCGCCGCGTTCACCGAGAGCAACACGACGGCGCCCGGCGCTTCGCGCTCGAGCTCGGTCTGCATCGTCTGAAGGAGGCCAGCCTGGCCCCGGCAGTAGCCTCAATTCGTGTGCGTGAAGTACCAGCCGCTCACCTTGCCGCGCAGCGCGAGCGGGCCGACAGCCTGGCCGCTCATCGACGAGGCGGGGTTCACGTCGGTGAGCTCGAACGCGGGAAGCGGCTCGATGCTCGGCGTGGCCCTCGGCATCGTCATCGGGCTGCACGAGAAGAGGACGAACGCGGCGAGGAGCCCGAGGCGCATGCGTGGACTGTACCCATCGTGCTGCTGCTCGTCGCGTGTCTCTCGTCGCCCCAGGTTCGCGGTGAGGGCCGCGAGGCGTCGAGCGCTCAGGGCGCGATGGGCTTCGAGGTGTGACGGAGGCGGCAGGTGACGGGGTGCTCGTTTGCAGCGATTCTCTGCGCGGGAGGGGTCGCTGGTGAACGCCGCGCTGGCCAATGACGCGCTCGAGGTGGCAGTGCTCGAACGCCGCGACGACCCGACGCGCTGGGCGGTGTACGCCGACTGGCTCGAGGTGAACGGCAGCCCTCGCGGCGCGCTCATGTCGTTGATGCTCGAGCGGGAAGCGCGGCCGTCGCGTGCGCTCCATGAGGCCATCGCCGGAACCGATCGGCTCCGGGTCGAGCTGACGCCGCCACCGCTGCGAACCCTTCATGCGCGTGGGGTCGTTCGAGAAGCGCCCGTGCTTCGTCGCGGCACGCTGTCGATGACCTCGGCGCTCGAGTTCTCGGACTTCGAGGCGGTGCTCAGCCACCCGTCGGCGACGCTGCTCGAGCGCGTACGGCTGGCGCCCGGCTCGGCGGAGGAACTCGAGCGATGGATTCGTGCGGTCTCGAGACCGTTGCCGTGGCGCCGCCTCGAGATCGCCCTCGCGCCGAGGCGTGAGGCCGCGCAGCTCGATCTCCGCGAGCTGATGCGCTGGCTGCCCCGGCTCGAGACGTTGCGCCTCGAGCGTCTGGGCGTGCTCGAGCAGTTCTTCGTCGGTTCCGCTCCCTCGCTCAGGGCGATCGAGGTCGTGCACGCGGGCAAGGCGCTCCTGGAGGGCGTACGCCGGCTGCCGTCGCTCGAGCGGCTCGAGCTGCTGCTCGACCTCGCGAACCGCTACCAACCCGAGGGCCGTGAGACTGCCGAGGCGCTCGCCTCGAACCTTCAGCAGCTGGGCAACGTCGGCGAGCTCGTGGTGGAGGGGACGGTGGGTGAGGGCTGCAGCGGCTGATCGCGGCCCGAAGGCCGGGCACCACGCTCGTTCGTGCGATCAACGCGGTCGACGGGCCGGCCCTGGTGCCGTGGCTCTCGCAGGTCGAGCAGTCGCTGCTGATCATCCGTGGAGGTCTGCCACCGGCGCTTCGTGAGGCGATCGTCGCGTGTGCCGAGACGAGCGGAGCGCAGCGCGTGGCGGTGCAGCACGTGACGGTTCGGCTCGACGGCGCCGAGGTGACGGTGGCGCGGCTGCTGG
>JAEUJR010001103.1 GCA_016793585.1 Archangium sp. | reverse complement strand
CGCACGTTTTTCCCTGCCAGAGACGAGGTGGCGCCGTTATGCCACGCCCCGATGCGTTCGTGGCACTCCGCGCACCTGAAGGCGCGCTCCGTCGTCGATGAAGGACTCGTGCAGGTGCGCCTCGAGGTGCCCACGCCCGTGAGCTCGGCCTTCGCGAAGCCCGGGCAGTTTCACCGCATCAGGCAGGTGGGCGGCGCAGAGTCGATGTTCGCCATCGCCTCACCGCCCGGCGCGTCGTCGTTCGACTACCTGATTCGGCGGGGCACGGGCGTCTCGGAGGCGCTCGCCACGCTGCCTCTCGGCACGACGCTCGAGGTGACACCGCCCGAAGGCTCCGGGTTTCCCCTCGAGGCGGCGAAGGGGTTCGACCTGTTGCTGGTGGGAACGGGAACCGCGCTCGCGCCGCTGCGCTCGGTGCTCGGGCTCGTGACGAAGCGCCGCTCGGAGTTCGGTCGCGTGACGCTCGTACAGGGCCAACGCAGCCCGCGGCAATTGCCCTGGCTCGAGGAGCTGCTCGAGCTGCCGCACGTCGGCGTGCACACCGCCGTGACCGAAGGCGCGCCTGGTTGGGCAGGCCACGTCGGCTTCGTGCAGGCGCTCGTGCCGGCCGTGGCCACCGCCAACACCGTCGCGTTCCTCGTCGGCCAGAAAGAGATGACTGACGAGGTCAGCGACCTGCTCTCGCAGGCAGGGGTGCCGCGCAGTCGCGTGTTCCTGAACGTCTGACGCGCGACCGGCTATGGTCGCCCGCGCGAATGGCGAACGTGCTCACCTACGGCATCGTCGAGAGCCCCGTCGGAGCGTTGCTCCTCACCTCTGACGGCTCGGGCTTGACCGGGCTGTACCCGCACACGCATCGGGCTCCGCCGATCATGAACGCGATGTGGCGCCGCAACGACGCGTTCTTCACCGGCGTACGCGACCAGCTCGAGGCGTACTTCGAGGGGCGGCTGACGCGGTTCGAAGTGGCCCTGGCGCCAGTGGGAACGACGTTTCAGCGGCGGGTGTGGCAAGCGCTCATCGAGATTCCGTACGGCGCCACCGTCACCTACGGCGAGCTCGCGACGCGCCTCGGAAAGCCGAGCGCCTCACGCGCGGTGGGTCTCGCGAACGGGAAGAACCCCATCAGCCTCATCGTGCCGTGCCACCGCGTGGTGGGCGCGAATGGAAAGCTGACGGGCTACGCGGGCGGGCTCGAGCTGAAGCGGTGGTTGCTCGATCACGAAGCGGGGCTCGCGCAGCGCGGCGTGCAGCTGCCCCTCGTCGAGCCGGTGTCGAACCACCCACGCCTCAGCGTGTGAGTCGGGCGACGAGCGGCTCCATCGCTGGTGTCTTCGCGGCGATGGCGACGAGCGGCGCGAACACCTCGAGCGCGACGCCACCCTTCGACAACGCAGCGTCGACGTGCGGCAACAAGGCATCGACCGACACGTCGCTGCCATCGAGCATCAACACCGGCAGGAACCAGCGACTCGCCTCGAGCTGAGCCGGGTCGGTCGTCGACAACGCGACCTGCGCGCCTTCGAGGAAGACGTCATCGACGGCGAGCTTCTTGAGCGCCGCGAGCTCGTCCTTCTTCGGCTTCTTCTCGAGCTTCACCAGCTTCGTCAGCGCGTGCGCCGCCGACTGCCAGGCCGTCTCGACCCGCACGCCGTCGACGTCGGCTGGAACCGAGGCCTGAAGGAATCTGGCGATGGGCGAGGTGTGCCGCTCGAGCGCATCGCGGGCTTCAGCCGCCAACGTGGCATCGAACGCGAGCACCGCAGCGCCGAGCTCGGGAGGCGTCACCCCACGCGCCAGCACCTCGAGCAGCGCCTCCATCACCGAGAACGGGTTCGTCTTCTTCCGCGCGGCGTAGCGGAGCAGGTCGAGGAGATCGCTCGTCTTCGTCTTCTCGAAGCGGCTCACGGCACGACAGAGGCGTCGGAGTAGATGGCCTCGTAGACGACGGCGGCGGGGTCGCTCTGGTGATCGCTCAGCGGGTTCTGCGGCGTCCACGCGGCGACGGTGACGAGGCGGCCATCGCGCGAGAAGCGCACGCGGCGAATCGCCCAGCCGAAGGTCTCGACCTGCGGCTCCACCGGGGTGTGCAGAACCACCTTCTTGTCCCAACCGCCGCTCACGACGGTCTTTCCGTCGGGGCTCACGCCAACCGTGGAGACGACGCCGCGGTGGCCCTTGAGGGTCTCGAGCACCTTGCCGCTGGCCGCATCGACGCGTGCAGCACAGTCCCACTGGCGCTCGGGCTCGACCTCTTTCTTCTTTTCACGCTCGTACACCTCGCGGGTGCGCTCGCCCTTCTGCTCACTGAGCGCGAGCCCCAGCACGGCGCCGGACGCGTCGATCGACACGTCGTTCACCGAGCCTTCGAAGGTGAAGCGTCGGGCGCGAACCAGCGAACGCGGCGACGTCGCCACGACGTCGACGGCGGTGGCCTTCGGCGTGAACACGAACTCCTGCGTGGCTTCGTCGGTGGCGAGCTCGACGCGATCGAGGAACGCCTGGCCGAGCACGGCCTGCGCGTCTTGCGGCACGCACGCATCACACACCGCGACGTCGACGTTGCGAACCGTGAGCCCCTTGAACGAGAGCGCCTTGCCCTTCGCGACGCGCGCCATCTGCGCCCCCATCGCCGTGGGAATCGAGAGCGAGTCGGTCAGCGAGAGCACGTCGATGCCCGAGGTCTGGGCGAGCGAGCCGCGAATCACCACCACCGGAACGCGCGCGTCGACGACGAAGGTGGCCGAGGCTTTGCCGTCGAACACCGCGCGAAACAGCTGCAGCCCCGACTTCTTCTCGTAGCGGGCCCGGGCCGTTCGCGCGTCGGCGCTCGAGGCTTCGACCTTCCACACCGAGACCGAACGATCCCAGCTCGACGAGAACAGCTCTCCGGTCGAGGCCCAGGCGAGGCCGGTGATCTCGTCACTGTGCCCACGCTGCTCGGCCACGAAGCCCAGCTCGGGGTACGTCAGCACGGTCACGAGGCCCTTCGTGCTGGCGACGGCGAGCAGGTTGCCCGCAGGGTTGAACGCGACGGCAGTGAGCGCTTCGTCGGTCAGCCACGCGCCCTTCTGCGCTCCGTTCACGCCGTCGAACAGTCGCACCGAGCGATCGCGGCTCACGGCGGCGACGAGCGCTCCATCAGGCGACCAGTCGATCGCCTCGACGTTGAACTCCAGCGGGTTCACGACCACGTCGGCGCGCGCCTTCTTCGGGTCGTCGAGGCCGAAGAACGCGAGGTGAAACGACTGCATGCCCAGCCGAGAGAAGGCGACCGACTTCGAATCGGGAGCGGCTCGCGTGTCCCACACGAAGTCTTCGCGGTTGAGCACCTGGGGCGAGCCGAGCGCCGCGACGGTGCCGCTGAGGTGGCCACCCGGCTTCGACTGCAGCGCCTGCAACACCTCGGGCGACGTCTTCGGCAACGTCTTGCAACCGCCGGCGACCGCCAGCGCGACGAACAACAGGCGGCGCATGGGTCAGCCCTCCGGCTTCCTGGTCACCATCACCTCTCGAACGCCCTTGGTGGTGATGTTCAAGATGAAGAGCTGACGCCTGGCTTCGCGTTTGTCGGTGAACGACATGGCGCCCGTCGCGCCCTCGTAGCCCTTCAGGTTCGACAACGCTTCGCGGAAGGCCGCGCGCGACTTGGGGGCAGCCGTGTCGATGACGCGGCGAACGACGCCGGCGGTGTCGAAGGCCACGGCGTCGAGCAGCGTGATCGACTGGCCCTGAAACGCCTCGCGGAAGGTGTTGACGAACGCCTTGGTGCTGGGGCGATCGCTGTTCTCGTAGAAGCCGTCGACGAAGACGCTGCACAGCACGTACTTGCCGCCGCGCTCGATGAGCTGGGGGTCGCCCGAGGGCCCCTTCGGGCTCGTCCACGTCGAGGGGCCGAGCAGCGTGACGGTCTTGAGCCGGTCCTTGCCGGTCGTCTTCTGAATGCGCTCGAGATCGTGTTTGTCGCACGCGTTCGTCACCATCTCTTCGACGGCGAGCGCGGGCGCGACGAGCGAGACCTTCTGCCAGCTGTCGGGCAGCAGCAGCGCGTCGAAGTCGATGACGGGGTCGAGGCCGGCCTTGGCCTTCTCGAGCGCCTTGCGCTTGCGGAACGCGTCGGTCTCGTTGTCGCGAATGTCGCGCACCTTCTCGAGGTAGTCGGCGCGATCCTCGAGGTAGTAGCGGCCGACGACCTTCTTGGCCTCGTCAGTGAAGGTCGTCGCGTCGTGCGGGTACGTCTCGGCGCCACGAATGACGCCACCGCGCGCTTCGATCGCGTCCCAGAACGCGTTGGTGAACTCGGTACCGAACGGCGTGTTGGGGAAGAGAACGGCGAACGTCTTGTAGCCGAGCGTCGTCATCGAATACTCGGCGAGCGCGTCGGCCTGCTGCGAGTTCGTCACCATCGTGCGGAAGACGTGGGGCCCGATGTCGGTGATGCCCTCGGCGCGGCTCATGGTGATGAGGGGAATCTGCAGCTCTTCGGCGACGAGCGCGGCGCGGCGGGAGTCGTCGGTGAGCAACGGCCCGATGATGGCGATGGCTCCGTCGTCGAAGGCGAGCTGCTCGACGAGCTTGGCGGCGAGCGCGGGGTCGTCTGCCGAGTCCTTCACGACGAGCTCGACGTCACTGCCCTTGAAGCCGAGCTGCAGGCTGCGCAGCACCGTGTCGGCGAACGCTTTGTACTTCTTGCTCGAGAGCGGCAGCACGGCCCCCACGACCTTGGGCTTCGTCTCGGCGCGACGGGAGACGCGGGCGAGCAGCTCCTTCGCTTCGGGGGCGTAGGGCGAGTTCGGCGCGTTCTGCAGCAGCGACTTGAGCGCCTGGTCGAGGTTCGTCCAGTCGCGCAGGTGGTAGTAGACGCGCGCCATCTTGAAGGTGAGCAGCGGCCACGCGGCGTGCGTGACGGGCAGCTCGTGCCAGGCCTCGGTGATGGCGAGGAAGTTCGTCTTCGACTCGACGACCTCTTCGAGCCTCGCGAGCGCGGCCTTCTTGTCGTCGTC
>JAEUJR010001050.1 GCA_016793585.1 Archangium sp. | reverse complement strand
CAGACACCTCGTCGTCTTCACGATCGGGCTCGAGGCGCTTCTCGAGCTCTCCTGCGTGAACGGCCTCGAGGTGACTCCTCAGTGCGGTGAGCCGGCGCCGCAGCCCGCGGCCCTGAAGGCCCTGGGCGAGCAGCAGCAGCGCCGCGGTCGCCAGCGTCGAGACGAGCGCGATGGTGTGAAACGTGTTCGTCGAGGCGTCGGTCTGGGCGAGTGAGGCCTCGAGCTTGAGCGCGTAGGGCTGACCGCCGGGGCTCTTCACGGCCACGACGAGCTGCCGGTGGCGGTGGCCCGAGTGCTCGACGGTGGTGAGCTCGGGCGTGTCGCGGTGGTGCGAGGGGTGAACGATCTCCTTCGCGGTGCCCTCGACGGGCGGCGGGTAACGCATCACCTCGTGGCCGTCGGGGCCGAAGAGCACGCCCTCGGGCGCGAACGGGCGAACGCTGTCGACGAGCGGCGAGGTCGACATGTGCAGGTGCGGCTCGTTGTTCGGCCCGTCGAAGAGGCTCACGCTCTCGATGGCGGCCTGCGCGAGGAGCGCCTGATCGAGCGAGCGTTCGAGCGCGGTGTGAAAGATGCGATCGGCCGCGAAGAGCACGACGGCGAGCAGGCACGCAGGCAGCACGGCCCCCCAGAGCCACAGGCGCGCCGACAACGTCATGGCGTCACCTTCTTGAGGCGGTAGCCGATGCCGCGCACCGCCGAGATCTCGACGTCGGCCGCGCCCAGCTCGGCGAGCTTCGTGCGCAGGTAGCCGACGTAGACGTCGACGACGTTGGGCAGGCCGTCGAAGTCGGTGCCCCAGACCGACGAGAGCAACCGCGAGCGTGAGAGCACGTCGCCGCCGTGGCTCCACAGCTCGTTGGCGAGGGCGAACTCGCGCGCGGTGAGCGTCACCTCGTGGCTGCCACGCACGAGCGATCGCCGCTTGGTGTCGAGCACCACCGAGCCGACCTGCGACGTCGGCGCCGAGCCCGCGCCCCGCCGCGCCAGCGCCTCGAGCCTCGCGAGCAGCTCGTCGAAGTCGAACGGCTTCACCAGGTAGTCGTCGGCGCCCGCGCGAAGGCCGGTGACCTTCTCTCCCGTCGAGCCCCGGGCGGTCAGCATCAACACCGGGGTCGACAGGCCGTCTTCACGCCACTGACGCAGCACCGACACGCCGTCGAGATCGGGCAACGACCAGTCGAGCAGGATCACGTCGTACGAGACGTCGGCCGCCTGGCCGAGCGCGTCTTCGCCACGCGTGCAGACATCGACCTGGTGGCCTTCTTCCGAGAGCCCCCGCTGGAGCAGCCGGGCCATCTGCGCTTCGTCTTCGACCAGCAGCAGCTTCACGGCGCGCACCTTACGCTCATGCCTTGCGCCGCGTGCGTCGAACGCCGACCAACACCGGGAACAGCGAGGGCAGCACGAGCAGGGTGAGCAGCGTCGACGAGGCGAGACCACCAACGACGACCGTGGCGAGCGGGCGCTGCACCTCGGCGCCAACCCCGGTCGCGAGCATCATCGGCAGAAAGCCGAAGGCCGCCACCAGGGCCGTCATCAAGACGGGTCTCGCGCGCTCGTGCGCTGCGCGCTTCGCTGCCTCGGGCGGTGGCAGGCCGTCGTCCTGCAGCTCGAGCGCGCGAGAGACCCAGACGACGCCGTTCATGACGGCGATGCCCGAGAGCGCGATGAACCCGATCGCCGCCGGCAGCGACACCGGCATGCTGCGGGCCCAGAGCGCGAGCGCGCCACCGATGCCGGCGAAGGGCACGAGCGAGAAGACGAAGAGGGCCGGGCGAAGGCGAGAGAACGTCCACGCGAGCACGGCGAGAATTCCGAGCAGCACGACGGGTACGACCACCGCGAGGCGACGGGAGGCTTCAGTCAGCGACTCGTACTGACCACCCCACTCGAGGCGAAAACCAGAGGGCAGGGTGAACTCCTTCACGGCCGCTTGCGCTCCAGCAACAGCCGTCCCGAGATCGGCGCCGCGAACGTTGAACCCGACGACGAGCCGCCGCTCTCCATTGCGTCGGGAGATCAGCGCCGGGCCTTCGGTGCGAATGACGTCGGCCACGCGCGAGAGGGGAACCACGCCGCCCGAGGCCACGGGGAGCGGCAGACTGTCGAGGCTCCATGCGTTCGGCGCGCCGGCCGTCTTGAGCCGCAGGGGAATGGGAACGGGCCCATCGAAGGTGAGCCCGACGTCGAGGCCCACGCGCGCAGCCTGAACGGCGTCGAGCACGTCTCGCGCGGTGAAGCCCGCGGTGGCGGCGTCGAGCGCGCGCGGGCGAACGGTCACCAGCGGCACGAAGGGTGGGGCGAGCACGCGCACGTCGGCCGCGCCAGGCACCTTCTCGACGCGCGCCGCGACCGCATCGGCTGTCTTTCGCAGCTCGGTCAGATCCTCTCCGTAGATCGACACGGCGACGTCGGTGACGGCGCCGCCAAGCAGCTCGTTGAAGCGCATCTGAATGGGTTGGGTGAACGACGGCTCGGCCTCGGGCACCTCTCGATGGAGCAGCTGCTCCATCTGCGCGACGAGCGCCTGCTTCGTCAGCCCCGGCCGCCACGTCTCTTTGGGGGCCAGCTGCACGAAGATGTCGGCCTGATCGAAGCCCATGATGTCGGTGGCGACGGCCGGGCTGCCCACGCGCGAGACGATCTGCGCGACCTCGGGGAAGTTCTTTCGAATCAGCGCCTCGTAGCGGTTGCTCGCCTTCACGGCCTCTTCGAGCGAGATGTCGGGCGCGCGCACCGTCTGAATGACGAGATCGCCCTCGTCGAGCTGCGGGGTGAACTCGACGCCGAGCGTACGGCCCAGCAGCACGCCGACCGCCAGCATCGCGAGCGTTCCGCCAGCCACCGCGCCGCGCCGGTCGAGCCCCGGAGAGAGCACCTTCGGGTACAGCCACTCCACGAAGCGCACCAGCGGCGGGTGGTGCTTCGGTACGTCGTTCTGGCGCAACACCAGCGCGGCGACCGCCGGCACCCACGTCAGCGAGAGCAGCAGCGCGGCGCCCAGCGCGAACACCACCGTCAGCGCCATGGGCCTGAACAGGGTGCCGTCGACGCCGGTGAGCGAGAGCACCGGCACGTAGACGAGCAGAATCACCAGCACCGAGAAGAAGACGGGCCGCGCGTTTCTCGCCGCGATCGTGCGAATGCGATCGTGCAGCTCGCCCTTCGTGAGGGCCTGGTGGTGCGAGAGGCCCTGGAAGAGGCCTTCGACGAGCACCACGGCTCCGTCGACGAGCAGCCCGAAGTCGAGCGCGCCCAGGCTCATGAGGTTGCCAGGAATGTCGAGCATCGCCATGGCCGCGGTGGCGAAGGCCATCGAGAGGGGAATGACGCTGGCGACGATGAGGCCCGCGCGGAAGCTGCCGAGGAAGAGCAGCAGCACGACGACGACGAGCAGGCCGCCCTCGAGCAGGTTCGAAGCGACCGTCTTGAGCGTGGCCCGCACCAGCGTCGCGCGGTCGTAGACGACGTCGATGCGCACGTCGGCAGGCAGCACGGCCTGCACCTGCGGCATGCGCGCGTGCAGCCGATCCATCACCTCGAGGGCGTTCGCGTCGCGCAGCATCTGGGCCATCAGGTACAGCGTCTCGCCCTGGCCATTGGCCGTCGCGGCGCCGAGGCGCAGCTTGGCGCCTTCGCGCACTTCACTCACGTCGCCGACGCGCACGGAGTTGCCGAAGACGATCGCGGCGCCGAGCTCGCCCGGTCGTTCCGGGCGGGCCTGGCCGCGGAGCAGCACCTGCGCGGTTCCTGACGGCAGGGCTCCTCCGGTGGCCACGCCCGACGACCCTTCGAGGGCGGTCTTCAGCTGAGAGAGCGTGAGCCCTCGCGCCGACAAGCGCGCGTCATCGGCGATCACGTCCCACGTGCGTTCGGCCCCGCCCCACGAGTTCACCTCGACCACGCCCGAGACCGACTTGAGCAGGGGCGCCACCCGATAGGTCGCCAGCTCGAGCAGCTCGGCCGGCGTACGCGACGACGACGAGAGCGTGAGGTGGAAGATCTCTCCCAGACCGCCCGTGAGCGGGGCGAGCTCGGGCTTCGCGGCCGTCGGCAGATCGAGGCTGGTGAGGCGCTCGGCGATCATCTGCCGGGCGAGCCACGGCGAGACGTGTTTGTCGAACACCACCGTCACCGACGAGATGCCCGAGAGCGACAGGCTGCGTTGCTCCACCAGATCGGGAACGCCGCCGAGCGCGACCTCGATGGGGCGCGTGATGAGGCGCTCGACCTCTTCGGGAGACAGCCCCGGTGAGCGCGTCAGCACGATCACCTGGTTGTTCGTGAGGTCGGGCAGGGCGTCGAGCCGCAGCTGAACGCCGAGCACGAGGGCGCCCGTCGCGAGCAGGAGCGTGATGCCGACGACCCACCCGCGCGCGTCGACCGACAGCTCGACCAGCTTGCGGATCATGGCGACTCCGAGCCATCGGCAGCGACCACCGCGTTCGCCGGAAGACCGAGCACCACCGCTTCGGCGCCGCTGCGGGCGATCACCTTCACGTCGATCAGCTGCGAGCCGCCTGCCGTGCGTTGACGAACGCGTACGGCGCCGCCCTGCTCGAGCAGCGAGCGTGACGGCACGACCCTCCACGAGGGATCGGCGGAGACCCGCACCCGACCCGTGGCGCCGATGGGGAGCAGCCCTGCATCGGCCGAGAACCACGCGAGGCGAGAACCATCTGACGGCTCGAAGCGCGGCGAGATGGAGATGAGCTCGACGGGCGTCGAGATCGAGCCCGCGAGGAAGACGAAGCGCGCGCCATCACCCGGGGTCGAGGGGAAGCGGGCCTCGACGCGCCCGTCACCCGTGCCGACGAGCTGCGCCAGGGGCCGCCCCGCCGGGTCGCGGACTTCTCCAGG
>JAEUJR010000996.1 GCA_016793585.1 Archangium sp. | reverse complement strand
GCATTGAGCCTCAACAGACTGCCAGAGGGCCGGAAGTCGGCAGTTCCGGTGACGGTGACCTTTCTGCCGAAAGCACTGCGCAGCATCTCGGCGCCCAGGTCGCGCGCAGTGCCGGCGATTCTTGCCCCGTTCTCGAGTCGCAGCATGAACCGGCAGTCGCTGTAGCTGATCGTCTCGAGCTGTCCCGCGAGCCGCACCTTGCGCGAGCGGAACTCGACCTTCGACAGTCGGACGGCCTGCTCGACCGAAGGCCCGTCGACGACGATGGTGTGACCGTTCTTGATTTCGACTGTCTCGAGGCCGGCGCCGAGCACGTTGCGAAACTGGGCGCAGGTCTTCAGCAATCCATGATCGAACGCGGCGCTGTCGTCGTGGCCCGCGAGGGCGTGTTCCAGGGCGAGCTCGAAGAGTTCGAGCGGCGACTGGCGCGGGTCGAGGTCGTCAAACAAGTCGGACTGGTTGAACCGATCCGGCAACGACTCCAGCATCGGACGGGCTTCGAGTTTGAAGGTTCTGCCTCGCGGCGATTTCGACAGGTCGATCATGTCGAAGTCGGCGGCCGCACGGAGCCACGTTGGAGGGGTTCCCGTCGCGGCGCTCCGTCCTTCGATGGCAAATCGGAGCGATTGCTCCGCGCCCTGAACGAGGACGTCCATCAGGTCGCGCAGCAGATGCCCTGAAAGGCCCGCAGCCGCAGCCGCAGGGCCCTTGAGGGTAATGGTGTGGTTGTGGACCATGGCGACCTCCGTTCGGCGAGTCCTCTTATAGGCCGCTCCCCTGACAGAGGCGCGTCTTCGGCCAAACGCTCAGGTCGGTGCGGGCGCCTTGGGCTTCGGCTTCGGGCTCGACGGCAGCACGCGGTCGAACAACTCGGCATCGGCGGCCGGCAACGCCAGTCTCGCGATCGAAGCGAGCAGCGTGAGCTTCTGCGCCAGGCGCTCTACCGCGGCCTTGAGCTGCGCCGTCGCCTGCTTCGACGTCAGCTTCTTCGCCTCCTGGTCGGCGTCGATATTGGCGATTGAGGTCAGGTAGCCCTGAATGCGGGTCAGATCTTCCGCCAGCACGCCCATCGTCTGCGTCTCACTCGGGTACGTATTGGCCGCCGCGAGAATGCCGGCGAGCGCGCTCGAGACCGTCTTCACCGACGGCGTGAAGCGGGCGCCGACGCCGAAGGCGCGCCAAAGCTGCTTGTTCTTCGGAGCCCCGCGCCGCACGAGCTCGCGAATCGTCGACACCATCACCGCGCCCTCACGCACCGCCACGTCTTGCGACACCGCCGCGGCTTCCTTCTGGCTGCGACTCGCGGGCACATCTCCACTCGCACGCGCGATGTCGGCATCGCTCTTGAGGCCATCGAAGAAGCCCGCCGGAAGCCGCGGCTCCAGCTTCGGAAGGAAGCTCTTCGACAACTCGAGAGCCTGTGAAGCCGCCCGCGCCGCGTTCCCCGCATCCCACCTATTCGCCATGTGTGTTTCCCCCAGGGTGAAAACTGCGGGCCGCAAAATACCGAAGCCATTCAACTTCGGGGAAGGCCCCGGGTAGGTCGAGGTAGTCACGGGGAAGATGTTTCCGAGCGCGGGAGTGGCTCAGACGTTCGCGGACCAGCTTCGCCCGTCTGCGGACCTGCGCTCGACCAACGCGGACATGGACTCGACGCGCGCCGACCTCGCAGCGTCGACTTTCCGAGCCGCGTCGACGGCCGCCGACGTTCTTTCGACCAACCCGCCCGTGCCACTCACCACTGCCGTGAAGGCGCAGTCATTGGCAGGAGCAGCCGCGACCACTGCCGCCCTGACCTTTCCTTTCGACAACCTCCCTGCGCCCGAGTCTCATGCGCGTCCGCCGTTCACAGGGGACACGAACATGAGTGAGCAGAACCTCTCCGCCTTCATCTGGTCGGTCGCCGACCTGTTGCGCGGTGACTACAAGCAGTCGGAGTACGGGAAGGTGATTCTGCCCTTCACGGTGCTGCGACGCCTCGACTGCGTGCTCGAGCCGACGAAGGCCGCCGTGGTCGCGGAACACAAGCTGCGCGCGAAGGGCAAGGTGAACGCCGAGCCGTTCTTGCTCAAGAAGTCAGGGCAGCTCTTCTTCAACACCGACGAGATGGATCTGAAGAAGTTGATGGGCGACGCCGACAACCTCGCCGAGAACCTGAACACCTACGTCAGTTCGTTCTCGCCGAACGTTCGCGACATCTTCGAGCGCTTCGAGTTCACGACGCAGGTCGCGCGGCTCGCGAAGGCAAAGCTGCTGTACTTGGTGACCGAGAAGTTCGCGAACATCGACCTGCACCCCGAGAAGGTCAGCAACGCCGACATGGGGCAGGTCTTCGAAGAGCTGATTCGCCGCTTCGCCGAGCTCTCGAACGAGACGGCCGGAGAGCACTTCACGCCGCGCGAGGTCATCAAGCTGATGGTCGACCTCATCTTCATCGAGGACGACGACGTGCTCTCGAAGGGCGGCGTGGTTCGACACATCTACGACCCGACGGCGGGCACGGGCGGCATGCTCAGCGTCGCCGCCGAACACCTTCACAAACAGAACCCGAAGGCGCGGCCAGTCTTGTACGGCCAGGAGCTGAACCCCGAGTCGTACGCCATCTGCAAAGCAGACATGCTCATCAAGGGGCAGGAGGTGGCGAACATCATCTTCGGCAACACGCTCTCGGAGGACGGGCTGCGGGGCAAACACTTCGACTACATGTTGTCGAACCCACCCTTCGGCGTGGAGTGGAAGAAAATCGAGAAGGAGATTCGCGACGAGCAGGAGCAGGACGGCTTCAACGGGCGCTTCGGGCCCGGGCTGCCGAGGGTGAGTGACGGGTCGTTGCTGTTCCTGCTCCATCTGGTGTCGAAGATGCGGCCTGCGAAAGACGGCGGCAGCCGCTTCGCCATCGTCCTCAATGGCTCACCGCTGTTCACCGGCGGAGCGGGTTCAGGCGAGAGCGAGATTCGCCGATACATGCTCGAGAACGATCTGGTCGAGGCGATCATCGGGCTGCCGACCGACATGTTCTACAACACGGGCATCAGCACGTACGTCTGGGTCGTGAGCAACCGGAAGCCGGAGCACCGGAAGGGGAAGCTCCAGTTGATCGACGCGAGCGGGTTCTTCCAGAAGATGCGCAAGAGCCTGGGCAGCAAACGGAAGGAATTGAGCGAGGCGCACATCGAGGAGATCGTGCGGCTGTTCAACGACTTCAAGAAGGTGACGCGCGAGGGCACGCCGATCAGCCGCATCTTCAAGAACGAGGAGTTCGGCTATCGCACCATCACAGTCGAGCGCCCGGAGAAGGACGAGAAGGGGAAGGTGGTGCTCGGCACGAAGGGGAAGGGCAAGGGCAAGCCGGTGCCCGATGCGAACCTGCGCGATACCGAGAACGTGCCGCTGTCGGAGGACGTCGAGACGTACTTCAAGCGCGAGGTGCTGCCGCACGCTCCCGATGCGTGGATTGACGAAGAGAAGACGAAGGTCGGGTACGAGATTCCGTTCAATCGGCATTTCTACGTGTTCAAGCCGCCGAGACCGCTGGCCGAGATTGATGCCGAATTGAAGGGCGTGACCGATCGGATTCTCATGATGATCGGAGGGCTGTCGAAGTGAGCTTTCCTCGCTATCCAAAGTACAAGGAGAGCGGCAATCCGTGGATGGGCGTGATCCCTGAGAACTGGGACATGCTCCGCTTTCAGCGCGTTGTTGACGTGGCTGAAGGCCAGGTCGATCCCGCTAGTTCTGAAATGTCGGCACTACCGCTGATTGCGCCAAATCACATTGAGTCGGCGACTGGGCGTCTGCTCGCTCTTGAGTCCGCCGAATCACAAGCGGCCGAAAGTGGGAAGTACCTTTGTGAGCCCGGTGATGTGCTCTACAGCAAGATCCGACCTGGCTTGCGGAAGACCTGCGTGGCGCCAATTCGTTGCCTGTGTAGCGCCGACATGTACCCGTTGCGGCCCCGTCCGTTGCTTAACAATGAGTTTCTCATGTGGCAGCTGCTCTCAGAGCAGTTTTCTGCGTTCGCTGTGCTTGAAAGCGATCGAGTTGCAATGCCCAAGATTAACCGTGAGTCGCTCAAGGACGTGCTTCTCGCAGTTCCTCCAATAGGTGAGCAGCAGCGCATCGCCATCTTCCTTGGCCGAGAGACGTCGAAGATCGATGCCCTGGTCGCCGAGCAGGAGCGACTCATCGAGTTGCTCAAGGAGAAGCGCCAGGCAGTCATCTCCCACGCCGTCACCAAGGGTTTGAACCCCAACGCTCCGATGAAGGACTCGGGCATCGAATGGCTCGGTCAGATTCCCGCCCACTGGCAGTTGGTGAGGTTCAAGCAGGTCGTGTCCGCAATCGGGCAAGGATGGAGTCCTCAGTGTGAAGCGGTCCCCGCCGACCTCGAAACTGAGTTCGGTGTTTTGAAGGTTGGATGTGTCAACGGTGGAGACTTCGATCCATCAGAGAACAAGCTGCTGCCGCACGACTTGAAAGCACCCCAGGAGCTATCTCTCGAAAAGGGCGATCTGTTGGTCTCAAGAGCAAATACTCGCGAACTCGTTGGCAGCGCTGCTGTTGTTGATAGGGCTTATCCGCGCCTGCTGCTGTGTGATAAGTTGTACAGGATTAGGGCGATCCAATCTCTTGCCGAGCCTCTGTTTCTTTGTCGATTTCTTGGATCGGCTGCAGTTCGAGGTCAGATTGAGTTGTCGGCAACGGGGGCGAGTTCGTCGATGCTTAATATTGCTCAGTCCGCGGTGCTCGATCTGCCTCTCCCGCTCGCCCCGATCGATGAGCAGCGAGTGGTGTCGCGCGCAATTGCAGAGTCCTTGCGCGAGACCGATGAGTTGATCCAGCAAGCGGTCTCCGCCATCGGCTTGCTCACTGAACGGCGAGGCGCGCTCGTGACTGCGGCGGTGACTGGGCAGATTGATGTGCGCGAAGCATCGAAGGGGGCTGCTGCATGAGCGCAACTCCGAAGACCATTCAGATCTTTCTACCCAGCGGAGACCCTCGAGGTATCCGCATCGCCGAAATCACGACGCGAATCGTTCAGGTTGTTGATGTTCCCCGAAGCCTGCTGCCGGACTTCGCGAAGATGGCCGAAAGCGACCAGGTCGCCTTCTACTTCCTCTTTGGCGAGAGCGAGGAAGGAGATCCGATGGTCTACATCGGTCAGACCGGAGACCTTCGCGCGAGATTGGCGTGGCACAACTTGAAGAAGGACTTCTGGCAACGGGCCTGTGTCGTCATCTCTCGAACCAATAGCCTCACTCAAACCCACGCGCTCTTTCTGGAGTGGCACTGCATTCAGGTCGCTCGAAAGATCGGCCGCTACGTCGACGACAACAACAACGCCGGCTCTCGGCCGCACACACCAGCGCCGCTCGAGGCCGATTGTGTCGAGATCTTCGAGACGACCAGCGCGTTGCTCTCGACGCTCGGCTTTCCCGTGTTCGATCCTGTCGGCGAACTCGGCTCATCGATCAATGCCGACGACCGCTTCTTCTGCACGGTCACAGGCATCGATGGTCGAGGTCTTTACGCGCCCGATGGGTTCGTGGTGCTCAAGGGGTCTCGTGGTCGGCGTGCGAACGTTCCGACCTTCACGGCCTCGAACACTGCGTTTCGAAAGCGGCTCGTCGAGTCCGGCGTCATGAAGGAGGAGGGCGACGAGGTGGTGTTCACCCGAGACCACCTCTTCACGACCCCGAGCATGGCGGCGATGGCGCTGCTCGGAAGAACCTCGAACGGCTGGATGGAGTGGAAGAACAAGGATGGCGAGACGCTCCACGACATCAAGCGCAAGCCGCTCGAGGAGAAGGAATGAGCCTGCACAAGGAAATCAGCTTCGAAGACGAGGTCTGTGAGTACTTGAAGGTTCATGACTGGCTGTACTCGGTTGGCGATGCGACCGACTACGACCGCGCGCGGGCGCTCTTTCCGGCCGACGTGCTCGCCTGGGTGCAGGCGACGCAGCCGACGGCGTGGGAGACGCTCACGAAGAATCACGGCAGCAAGGCGGCGGTCACGGTGCTCGACCGGCTCCGCGCCGAGCTGAACCTGCGTGGCACGCTCGACGTGCTCCGCAATGGCATCGACCTGCTCGGTCTCAAAGAGCCGCTCAGGCTCGCGCAGTTCAAACCCAGCCTCGCGATGAACCCCGACGTCATCGCCCGCTATCAGGCCAACCGCCTGCGGGTGATTCGTCAGGTGCACTACTCGGTCAACAATCAGAACGCGCTCGACCTCGTGCTGTTTCTCAACGGCGTACCCGTCGCCACCGTCGAGCTGAAGACCGACTTCACGCAGTCGGTCGCCGATGCCATCGCGCAGTACCGCTTCGACCGCGTCCCGCACCCCAAAGGGCAGGCCGCCGAGCCGCTGCTCAGCTTTCCGAACGGAGCCCTCGTTCACTTCGCGGTCAGCAACTCCGAAGTGCACATGACGACGAAGCTCGAAGGCGGAGCGACGGCGTTCTTGCCCTTCAACCAGGGCCACGACGGCGGCGCTGGCAACCCTCCGAACCCGAACGGCCACCTCACCGCGTTCCTCTGGGAGCGGGTCTGGGCGCGCGAGAGCTGGCTCGAGATTCTCGGGCGCTACCTCATCGCCAAACGCGACAAGAAGAAGCAGATCACCCACGTTCTCTTCCCGCGGTTCCACCAGCTCGACGTCACCCGCAAGCTGCAGACGGCCGTGCTGAAGGATCCGCCCGGCACGAAGTACCTGGTGCAGCACTCGGCGGGCTCGGGGAAGACGAACTCCATCGCGTGGACGGCGCACTTCTTCGCCGAGCTGCACGACGCGGCGAACAAGAAGGTCTTCGACTCGGTCATCGTCGTCTCCGATCGCAACGTCATCGACGACCAGCTGCAGGAAGCCATCTTCGACTTCGAGCGCACCACCGGCGTCGTCGCCACCATCTCCTGAGAGGCCGCCAGCCAGAGAGGTGAGCTGGCCGAGGCGCTCTCGGGCGCGAAGAAGATCGTCGTGTGTACGATTCAGACGTTTCCATTCGCGCTCAAGGCCGTGCGCGAGCTGGCCGCGACGAAGGGCAAACGGTTCGCCGTCATCGCCGACGAGGCGCACAGCTCTCAGGCCGGCACCGCGGCATCGAACCTGAAGCTCGTGTTGTCAGCGGCCGAGCTGGCCGAGGTCGAAGACGGCGGTGAGGTGAGCGGAGAGGACATTCTCGCGGCCCAGATGGCGGCGCGCGCCGACGACAACGGCATCACCTTCGTGGCCTTCACTGCCACGCCCAAGAACAAGACCATGGAGCTGTTCGGCACACGGCCTGATCCGTCGCGAAAGCCGGCTCCCGACAACGTGCCGACGCCGTTTCACGTGTATTCGATGCGCCAGGCCATCGAGGAGAAGTTCATTCTCGACGTGCTCAAGAATTACACGTCGTACTCACTGGCCTTCAAGCTCGCGCAGGAGGGCAAGGAGGTCGACGAACGCGAGGTCGAGCGCAGCGCCGCAGTGAAGAAGATCATGAACTGGGTGAAGCTCCACCCGGTCAACGTGTCGCAGAAGGTGCAGATCGTCGTCGAGCACTACCGCGACAACGTGGCTGGTCTGCTGAGCGGCAAGGCCAAGGCGATGGTGGTGGTGAGCAGCCGCCGCGAGGCCGTGAAGTGGAAGCTCGCCATCGAGAAGTACATCAAGGAGCGCGGCTACCAGATCGGCACCCTCGTCGCGTTCTCGGGCGAGGTCTTCGACGAGGAGTCAGGCCCCGGGCCGTTTACCGAACACAGCCCGTCGATGAACCCGAAGCTGAAGGGCGACATTCGCAAGGCGTTCGAGGGCGGCGAGTACCAGGTGCTGCTGGTGGCCAACAAATTCCAGACCGGCTTCGACCAGCCGCTGCTGTGCGGAATGTACGTCGACAAACGGTTGGCCGGCATTCAGGCAGTGCAGACGCTGTCGCGGCTCAATCGTGCCTACCCGGGGAAGGACACGACCTTCGTCCTCGACTTCGTGAACGACCCGAACGAGGTGCTCGAGGCCGTTCAAGCTGTACTTCACGACCGCCGAGCTCGCGACGACGACGGACCCGAACCTGGTCTTCAACCTGAAGGCGAAGCTGGACGCGGCCGGGCACTACGACGAGTTCGAGGTCGACCGGGTGGCGAACGTGGTGATCGACCCGAAGTCGAAGCAGGGCGATCTGATTGCAGCCGTGACGCCGGTGGTCGACCGGTTGATGAAGCGGTTCAAGCTCGTGACCGAGGCGCGGCGGGCTGCGAAGGAGAAGGGCGACCCGGCGGCGGTGAAGGAGGCGCAGAGCGAGCTCGATGCCTTCACGCTCTTCAAGTCGGACATGACCGCGTTCGTGCGGCTGTACACGTTTCTGTCGCAGATCTTCGACTACGGCAGCACGGGCATCGAGAAGCGGGCGCTGTTCTACAAGGCGGTGCTTCCGCTGCTGGAGTTCGGCCGCGAGCGCGAGGAGATCGATCTCTCGCAGGTGAAGTTGTCGCACTACTCGCTGCGGGACCGGGGCATCGCGCCGATGGTGCTGGGCGAGGGCAAGCCGAAGCTGGAGCCGCTCACCGAGGCGGGCAGTGGCAGCGTGCAGGAGCGCCAGAAGGCGAAGCTGGCGGTGATCATCGAGAAGCTAAACGAGCTGTTCGAGGGCGAACTCTCGGAGGGGGATCAGCTGGTCTACGTGCTCGATGTCGTGAAGGGGAAGCTGCTCGAGTCGGCGACGCTGGTGGAGCAGGCGAGCAACAACTCGAAGGAGCAGTTCGGCAGCTCGCCGGACCTGACGACCGAGATTCTGAACGCGGTGATCGCGGCGCTCGATGCGCATACGGCGATGAGTACGCAGGCGCTGAACTCCGAGCGGGTGCGTGATGGCATCAAGGACGTGCTGCTGAACCACGGGGAGCTGTGGGAGAGCCTTCGTGCGAAGGCCGCGGGCGGGTAGAACCCCGCTCCATGAAGCTGACGGAACTGCAGGTTCGACACGTGGCGCGGCTCGCACGACTCGCGCTGACGCCAGACGAACTCTCGAAATACGGCGCCCAACTCTCGGCCATTCTCGACGCCGTCGACGCGCTCTCTGCGGTCGACACGACGGGGGGCGCTGCGACATCGGTCATCGGCGCGTCGACACCGCACCTGCGCGAAGACGTCGTCGCCGGCGAAGTCGGAGCGAAGGCCGCGCTCGCGAACGCTCCGCAGGTCGAAGGCTCGTCGTTCGCGATTCCGAAGGTGATCGAATGATCGCCGCATTGGGAAAAGCACTCGCCGAGAAGTCGACGACGTCGCTCGAGACGACGACCACGGCGCTGGCTGCAGCGAAGCGCGATACCTTGGGCGCGTTCCTCGCCGTCGATGAAGCAGGAGCGCTCGCCGCCGCGAAGGCCTCCGATGAACGACGCGCTCGTGGCTCGACCCTCGGTCCGCTCGACGGCGTACCCGTCGCGCTGAAGGACAACATTCTCACCGAGGGCGTCGTCACCACTGCGGGCTCGAAGATGCTCGCGAACTTCACGCCGCCGTACGACGCGACCGTCACTGCGCGCCTCAAGGCCGCCGGAGCCGTCATTCTCGGCAAGACCAACCTCGACGAGTTCGGCATGGGCTCTTCGACGGTAAACAGCGCGTTCAAGCCGACGAAGAACCCGTTCGACGCGACGCGCACGCCGGGTGGGTCGTCTGGCGGTTCCGCTGCTGCCGTCGCTGCGGGCATCGTCGCTGGGGCGCTGGGCACCGACACGGGTGGCTCGATTCGGCAACCCGCTGCGTTCACGGGCCTGGTCGGGCTGAAGCCCACGTACGGGCGCGTCTCTCGTGCTGGCGTCATCGCGTACGCGAGCTCGCTCGATCAGGTCGGGCCGATGACGCGCACGGTGGAAGACGCGGCGCTGCTGCTCGAGGCGATCGAAGGCTTCGACGCCGCCGACTCCACCTCAGCAGATGCGAAGAAGACCGGTTGGCGAGACTCACTCCGCACCGGCGTGAAGGGCCTGCGTGTCGGGCTTCCGCGCGAGTACTTCGTCGACGGCATGGATCCCGAAGTCGAACGCTCCGTGCGCGCCGCGGCGAAACAGCTCGAGTCGCTCGGCGCCTCCCTCGTCGACCTTTCGCTGCCACACACGAAGTTCGCGCTCGCCACGTACTACGTCATCGCGCCCTGTGAGGCATCGTCGAACCTGGGCCGCTACGACGGTGTTCGCTACGGCCATCGCGCTGCCGACGTGAAGCAGCTCAAAGAGCTCTACGAGCGCAGCCGCAGCGAAGGCTTCGGCCCCGAGGTGAAGCGCCGAATCATGCTCGGCACGTTCGCGCTCTCGTCGGGCTACTACGACGCCTACTACCGGAAGGCGCAGCAGGTTCGCACGCTCATCACGCGCGACTTTGAGCAGGCGTTTCAGAACGTCGATGTCGTGCTCTCGGCCACCTCACCCGTGCTGCCGTGGAGGCTCGACGAGAAGCTCGACGACCCGCTCGCCATGTACCTGATGGACGTGCTCACGCTGCCCTGCAACCTCGCAGGTCTGCCCGGCCTCTCGATGCCGTGTGGCGTCTCGGCGTCGGGGCTTCCCGTCGGCGTGCAGTTGCTCGGCAAACGGTTCGACGAAGCCACGTTGCTGCGTACCGCGCATTCGCTCGAAGCGGCCCTGAACCTGAAGCTGGAGGTCCGCTGATGCCGCGCTCCGACTTCCAGGTCGTCATCGGGCTCGAGGTGCACGCGCAGTTGCTCACCACGAGCAAGCTCTTCTCGGGGGCGTCCACGTCGTTCGGCGGCGATCCCAACGCGCACACGTCGATCGTCTGTCTCGGGCTGCCAGGCGTGCTTCCCGTGCTCAATCAACACGCGGTCGAGCTCGCGATTCGCGCTGGCCTCGCGCTCGAGTGCACCGTCGCCGAGCGCAGCGAGTGGTCGCGAAAGCACTACTTCTATCCCGATCTTCCCAAGGGCTATCAGATCACCCAGTACGAGTTCCCCGTCTGTCTCGGCGGCCGCGTCACCTTCGACGGGCCCGACGGCGAGAAGTCGGTGCGCCTCACGCGCATTCACATGGAGGAGGACGCCGGCAAGCTCGTGCATGAAGGCACCGTCTCGCTCGTCGACTTGAACCGTGCGGGCACGCCCCTGCTCGAGATCGTCAGTGAGCCCGATCTGCGCAGCGCTGACGACGCGGTCGAGTACCTCAAGGCCCTGCGCGACATCCTCGTGTGGATCGGCGTGAACGACGGCAACCTCGAAGAGGGCTCGTTCCGCTGTGACGCCAACGTGTCGGTGATGCGTCACGGCTCGACGACGTTCGGCACCCGGTGCGAGCTGAAGAACCTGAACTCCTTTCGCTTCATCAAGCAGGCGATTGAGATCGAGGCCACGCGGCAAGTCGAGATCATCGAGAGCGGCGGCAAGGTCGATCAAGAGACGCGCCTCTTCGATCCGCAGCGCGCCGAGACCCGCAGCATGCGCTCGAAAGAAGACGCCCACGACTACCGGTACTTCCCCGACCCCGATCTGCCACCGCTGCTCCTCTCGAAGGAGCGCATCGAGCGTGAACGCGCGAACCAGCCCGAGCTGCCCCGTGCGCGTCGGCGCCGCTATGTCGAGGTGCTGGGCCTGCCGGCCTACGACGCAGGCGTGCTCACGGCCGACCGCGCGATGAGTGAGTTCTTCGAGCGCTGCCTCGCCGAGGCCGGTGACGCGAAGCAGGTCTCGAACTGGTTCATGGGCGAGCTCTCGCGGCTGCTCAACGAGTCGAAGTCGACGATCGCCCAGGTGAAGTTCACGCCCGCGCAGTTCGGCGCCGTGCTCAGGGCCGTGAAAGACAGCGTGGTGTCGGGGCCCGGGGCGAAGGAGCTCTTCGCCGAGCTCTTCGCGACCGGGAAGGACCCGAGCGTGATCATTCACGAGAAGGGCCTCGCGCAGGTGAATGACGACGGCCCGCTGCTCGAGGCGATCGCCGCGGCGATGGCGGAGTCTCCGAAGAACGTCGAGAGCTATCGGGGGGGCAACACGAAGATCGTCGGCTACTTCGTCGGCCAGGTGATGAAGAAGGTCGGCGGCAAGGGCAACCCGAAGCGCATCAACGAGCTGCTGGTCGAGAAGCTCAAGGGATGAGCCGCGTCGAGGCGCTCGAGCGTGCGGTCGCGGCGAGCGGGGCCTCGAACTGGCTTGGTGCCTTCGAGGCGCTCGAAGACGCCTGGGCGGTCGACAAACACCCCGACCTCGTCGAGGTCGGCTGGGCCATCACGAATCAACGGCTCGGCCTCGAGCCGATCGCCGAACGACGTGAGCGCGACACCGAAGCCGCATGGCTCGCGGGGAAATCGAACGACGCGCTCCGGCTGCGGTTGATCGCGACGCCCTGGCCACGACTGACGAGTGACGCACGGGCGCGGGTCGAGGCGATCGTGGCAGGGACTCCAGCGCTGGGGTGGACGGCGTACCTCGCCGCGCTGGCCCGCAGCGACCCGTACAAGAGCAACCAGAGCCACCTCATGCTGCGGGCCATTCTTCGCTGGCTCGTGAAGAACGACGACGCGATGGCGGGCCGGTTGATCGCCGACCTGCGCGCGGCTGATTCGGGGCCAGTGCGTATCGACCTCGGCGCCGTCGAGCGTCGTCCGCTGCCGCGCGCCGAGCCGCTCAGCGAACGTGAGACCGCGCTGCTCGATCTCGTGAGGCGGGCGTTGACGAGTCAGCGCGCCGACGTGACGGCGCTGTTTCGTGACGTCTACGCGAACCCCTTCGATGACGGGCGACGCGCGGTGCTCGCTGATGCGCTGACCGAGCTCGGTGACGCTCGTGGTGAGTTCATCTCGCTGCAGCTGTCGCCCTCGAAGAAGCACGCGCGACGCGTGAAGGAGTTGCTGCGCACGTACGGTGCCGCCTGGGTCGGCCCGCTCGCGCCCTTCATCGACGTGCCCGCAGGCGCAGAGGGCGTCTTCACCAGGGGCTTTCCCTCGTCGGTCCGGCTGCAGCTCGATCAGACGCCAGAGATCTTCGGCAGAACCGACGCGTGGGGCACCGTCGAGACGTTGCGCGTGGGGCACGACTTTCAGTTCGAGTTCCACCCGCACCTGCGCGCGCTCGCGACGCTGCTCAACGTGCACGACGCGGGCACCACGCACATTCCACCGCTCGAGCGCCTCGTCACCTTCGCCGATACGCCCCTGTCCAGACTCCCGCTCGAGGCCGTGAGCGAGCTGGGCCTCATCGCCGAGTGGGACGAGCGCGAGCTCGTGCTCAAGACGGTCGACTTCTTCTCGAAGCACGCGCCGTGGTTCTCCACCGTGAAGCGGCTCTGTGTGCCAGGCACGTCGCGCGACCTCGACTTCGCCCGCGAGGTGATGAACCGGGTGACTTCGGTCGACGCGGTCATCTGCACCTCCGAGCTCATCGGCCGCAACCTGCTGTACCCCTCCGCGTGGGTCATCACGCTCGACCGCTCCCACTGCGCCACGTTCACCTGGCACGGACGAAACTGGTCGGGAGAGCTGCCCGAGACGCTCGCGGGCTGGCTGACCGCGAAGCGCATCGCCGACCTGCGTGCGGTTCGAATCGAAGAGGCCCTCAAGCTGACGCCGACCCAGCGCTCCCGCGTCATCAAGACGATGCGGGAGGTCGCCTTCGATTGGCCTGACTCGATCTCGCTCACCCTCTTCGGAGAGGACGGTCGTTCATGACGCGCAAGCTGGTGTTCGAGCAGTTCGCCGAGGGCCGGGGCGTGGTGCTCTCGGCCGAAGCGGCGCGGCTGCTGCACTACTCGCCTGAGTCGGTGCTCGAGCGCGAGTTCTTCCCCGGCGATCGCCTCACGCGTGAGCTGGCCGACGTGTCCGACGATGAGCGTGCACACCTCGATGCCGAAGGTCTCGTGCGCGTCGGCGCCGACGTTCGACCTGGAATGATCCTCGTCGGGCGCGTCACGGTCTCACGTCGCAAAGCCGCGGCGCCAGAGTCTGAAGAAGAAGACGCTCCCGAAGACGAGACGCCTCCGCAGGAACTCGACCGCTCGTTGCGTTGCTCCCCAGGCCTGTTCGGAACCGTCGTCGCGGTCGATCGGGTGAAAGGGAAGGGCAAGGCGCCAGACGTCGTTCGGGTCACGGTTCGCCGTGAGCGGCCGCTCGCGGTGGGCGATCTCCTCTCGATTGATGGCCACGAGCCGAGGGTGTTCCTCGGCACCGTCGACCTCGAGTCTGGCGTCGATGGCCGATGGCCCGGACCTGCTGGCGAATGGACCGTCAAACGCGTCGCTCCCGAGGCGGCCGATCTCGTTCATGCTCGCTCCATCGGGCCATACTCGCTCGTGACGCAGCAGCCGCTGGGCGGCCGTGAACAGTTCGGCGGGCAGGTGCTCCACGAGTCGCAGGCGCTCGCGTTGATCGGCCGCGGGGCGATCACGATGGTGCACGAGTGCCTCACGCTGAAGTCAGACGACGTCACGGGCCGGGTCGCGCTGTACGAGTCTCTCGTGACGGGGGAGCCGGTGAAGAAGCGCGGGCTCCCGCACTCCGTCGTGGGAGTGGAGCAGTTGCTGCGCGCCATGGCCTTCGACGTCGAGCTCACCGGCGACTCCGTCGAGCTGCGGCTGATGAGCGACGAGCGCGTCGTCGAGCTGGGGCCGCACCGGGTGACGAAGCCCGAGACGCTCAACTACCGAACGTTGAAGCCCGAGAAGGGCGGCTTGTTCTGCGAAGAGATCTTCGGCTCGCTCGACGACGCGCAGACGCGCCTCAGAACGCTCGGGCACCTCGCGCTCGCCGTGCCGCTCGTTCACCCGTGGGCGAAGGCGCCCGTCGCGCAGCTGCTGGGCGTCGATGAGGAGCGCATCGAGCAGGTGATGCTCTGCGAGAGAACGCTCGACGGTCGCGAGCCGGAAGACACCGACGACGTCGGCGGGGCCGCGGTCGCGCGTGCGCTCGCCCAGGTCGATCTCGATGACGCGCCACCTGAGCTCGCCGCCGCCCTTCGCCGCTCGCGCACCAGCCCAGCCTCGTTCTGTCTGACGAAGTGGCCGGTGCTCTCGCCCGAGCTGCGTCCACTCGTGCCGCTCGAGGGCGGCCGGTTCGCGACGAGCGATCTGAACGACCTCTACCGCCGGGTGATCAACCGCAACAACCGCACCGCGCGGCTCATCGAGCTGAACGCCCCGGCGATCATCATTCGCAACGAGGTGCGCATGCTGCAGCAGGCGCTTGGTTCGCTGCTCGACAACCGCCGTGAAGAAGGCGCCATCGTCGGGCCGAACGGCCGGCCGCTCGTCTCGCTGGTCGAGTTCTTCATCGGGCAGGTCGAGAAGCTGGCGACGAAGCGGGTCGACTACTCCGGTGTCGCGAGGGCGGTCTTCGACGCGAACCTCCATGGGCGAACGGCCATCGTTCCGCGCTCCATGGCGCGGGAGCTGCTCAGACCCCGGCTGTACCGGTGGCTCGAAGCAGCTGGGCACGTCTCGACGATCAAGGCCGCCAAGAACCTGGTGACGGCCGAGGCGCCGCAGGCGAACGACGCGCTCGAGGCCATCGCCCCAACCGTTCCGCTCTTGCTGACGCACGAGGTCGAGCCGCGCGCCGTCGGGGTCGACGTGACGCTCGGCGACGCTGACGCGATCGTGATGTCACGTGAGGTCTTCGAGGCGCTCGGGCTGCGTGAAGGCGACGTCGTCATCGCGCACGTGCCGGTGAGCGACGCCTCGGAGCGTGAGGTTCGCTCGCTCGGCCTCGATCAGCTCTCAGTGCCTTCGATGCCTGCCACGGGGTGGTTGGGCCGGCTGCCGGGAAACGCTGACCCCGCGCCGCTCCTGCTCCAGATCGCGCTGTCGAAAGACACTGATCCACTCACCGATCGGCTGTCGCGTCTGATGCTGGGGCGGCTGGCGACCTGAGGCCCGGCGATCAGCCTGCGGTCTCGAGCGCGAACTTGTGAACCTGCAGCGCCGCGGGCACCCCGGCCTTCACGTCGCGCAGCGGCACGATCGCACCCACCGTGGTGTAGAGCACCGCGCCGGTGCGGGTCTTCGTCGACTTGAGCGGGTACTCCTTCGTGCGCGGAATGAACCAGTCACGCACCGCCTTCAGGTTCAGGCAGTGCACTTCACGCGCATCGAGGAAGACGTAGATGAGCAGATCAGCCGTCGAGTAGAGGAAGCAGCCCGGGGAGTCCTTCTCGGCGTTGCTGATCAGCTCGAAGAAGTAGTTCCCGCGGCGGCGCCCCTGCCGATCGCCCTTCACCTCCACGCCGAGCACGTGCCCGTCGCCTTTGTCCCAGAGCAGATCGACCCCGCGATGTTGAAACCGCGGGTCGACCTGAACGTCGTGAACGAGGCTCCCCGGCGCCTGCAGGTGCAGGAAATCGGTCGCGAGGCGTACGGCGCGTTCAGCCGCGCCCATCACGCCCCGCATCGAGTACGCGCGGGACATCAGCGAGAGGCGTGCTTCGGGCTCAGCGGCGCAGCTCGACGCCCATCGCGACCAGCTGCACCTCGCGGTACTTGCCGTCTTTGCCCTTGGCCACCTTCGCGCCCTCGGACTCGTAGTGCTTGGCGCGCTCGGGCGCGAGCTCGGCAACCTTCACCGTGCCTTCGACCTTCGCCGTGCTGCCAGCCGAGTCGAGCGGAACGAAGAACCCATAGTCCTTGAACGTCACGCGAACGCCCGGGCCCTTGTCGGTCGGCGCGAGCTCCATCCAGCAGCCCTTCTTCTCGCAGGCCTTGCGAACCTTCGCCTCGACCTGAACTTCCTTGCCTTCGAACTCGGTGGGCGAGGTGAGCAACTTGTCGAGGGTGACGACGGTGGCGCCCTTGAGCTTCTCGCCACGCAGCAGCACCGAGCCGTCAGCCTTCGCGGGAGCGGCCGCCTGCGCGTCGTGGCCGTGGCACTCG
>JAEUJR010000989.1 GCA_016793585.1 Archangium sp. | reverse complement strand
ATCTTCGAGGTGCGCAAGCACTACAACGACGTCACCTTCATCGACGAGTTCCTCACGCCCGAGTTCGCCATCGAGCAGAAGCTCTTCACCTTCAACTTCAACGACAAGAAGAACACCTGGGAGATCGCCACCCGCGAGTTCAAGAAGGTGAAAGACAAGCTGCTGCAGTCGCTCACCAACTTCGGACAGCCCGTCATCGACGTCGTCGATGCCAACTTCGAGAACAAGGGCGAGCTGGTGCTGGCGCACAAACACGACGGCGTCGATCTCGACCCGGGCTACGCCAAAGAGACACTCAAGAACCTGCAGTCGATCTGGCGGCGGCCGGTCGGCATCGTCACGAAGGCTGAGGGCAAGAGCATTCTCATGCGGCACGACGGCACCACGTTCGCGGAGAAGAAGGTCGACCTGTAGCGCGGCGAAACGTGCCTCGTTAGGCATTGAGCGTGTCCAACGTGAAGGTCAGCCTGGTGGCCGACTCGGCCCACCTCGAGATTCCACTCGCCGACATGGAGCAGATCGCCCGCGAGCTCGGGTGCCGGCTCCTTCCGTCTCGCAGAGAGCTCACGCTCGAAGCTGACGGCTGCTCGTTGACCTTCGATCGCGTCGGCCCGCTCGGGCTGCTGCGCGAGCTTCACGTGGAGGGTGACGAGAACGGCCTGTTCGCCGTGCACGTGCTGGGGCGTCTGCTCTCGGCCTACGAAGGTGAGCTCGACGCCGCGATCGCCACCTCGCCGCCTGGCATCTACCCGTCGCAGATCTCGGTGCGCGCTGGAGAGTCGTCACACCCGCTGTTCGCCACCGTGATGATGCCGCTGACGCCGGTGCTGAGCGCCGCAGACGTGCTGCGCATCGAGCAGCTGCTCGACGAGGCCGAGACAGCCTGGCAGGCCTGGCAACGCTCGAAGGAGCCGCCACCGGCATCGCCCCGCTCTTCTCGCTCGTGACGAGGGCGCCGCGCGGTAACCTGCCCGCCCATGGCGACCTACAAGAACCCGACGCCGACCGTCGACTGCATCGTCGAGCTGCCTGGCGATCGCATCGTGCTCATCAAGCGCAAGAACGAGCCGATCGGTTGGGCGCTGCCCGGTGGGTTCGTCGACGAGGGTGAGCCGCTGCACGCGGCCTGCGTTCGTGAGGTGCACGAAGAGACGGGGCTCGAGGTCGATCTCTCGGAGCAGTTCTTCACCTACTCCGACCCGTCTCGCGACCCGCGCAAACACACCATCTCGACCGTGTACATCGGTTGGGCCGAGGGCGACCCGGTGGGCACCGACGACGCCGCAGACGCGAAGGCGTTTCACGTCGACGCGCTGCCCAAAGAGCTCGTGTTCGATCACGGCACCATCGTCGCCGACTACCTGGCCTACAAGCGCACCGGGAAGCGCCGGAAGATCTGAATACCCCCACCCCTGTTTCGTCCTGAGCGCGCCATGCGTTCCTTGTCTGCGCTGCTGCTCGCGTCGCTCACGGGCTGCGCGTACCTGCGGCCGGTGACGGCCGAAGAGAAGACGCTCGTCACGACCCGCGCCTGCGCGCAGGGGCCGCTTCGTATCGAGACCCAGACGCTCGGGGCTCGCTGGGGAGAGTGGTACGAGTTGCGGTTGGTGTCGCCGCGAGGGCTCAAAGGCAACCTTCGGTGGCGCATCGCAGACGATCGCCGCCTCAAGGAGAGCTGGGTCACCACCTCTCGGGTGAAGGAGGGTAAAGACGAACGCGACGTCGTCGACACCGTGTTCAACCAGGCGCGCTGCATCGAGCGGCCACCCGTCGTCGTCGTCGAGCAGCAGCCCGCGTGGAATCCGCCGCCCGTGGCGCAGCCGCAGTGGAGTCCAGCTCCGCAGCCGGCGTGGAACCCTCCGCCGCAGCCAGTTCCGGCCGTCGTGCAACCGCCGCAGGCCGAGTGGAATCCACCGCCGCAGGTCGGCGTGCGGGTCGACGTCTCGGTTCCTGTTCCGCAGCAACGACCGCCTCCGGTCGTGGTGACGCAGCCCGAGCCGGCCTTCGAGCCGCTCGAGTTCCCCCATGGGCCCGATCTGTCTCCCGTGCAGCTCGTCGTCGGTGGG
>JAEUJR010000917.1 GCA_016793585.1 Archangium sp. | reverse complement strand
GATCTGCGCGGGCGCGATGCCGGCGGCCTTCGCCTTGTCGAGCTCGACGTCGACGCGAACCTCACGCACGTCACCGCCGATGATGCGCACCTGGGCGACGCCGTCGAGCTGGGCGAGCGCGGGCTCGAGCTTGTCCTTGAGCAGCTGCCGCAGCGGCGCCGACTGCAGGTCGGCCGACACGGCGTAGGTCACGATGGGCGCGGCGCCGAAGTCGATGCGCGCCACCTTCGGCTGGTCGACCTCCTTGGGCAGCACCTGCTGCACCACGCTCACCTTGTCGCGAACCTCCTGCACCGCGCGGTCGAGCGGCGTCGAGAGCTTGAACATCACGAAGACGAGCGAGAGGTTCTCGCGGCTGACCGATTGAATGACCTCGACGCCCGCGATGCCGGCGACCGCGTCTTCGATGGGCTTGGTGACCTGCTGCTCGATCTCGGTCGGGCCCGCGCCACGGTACACGGTGGTGATGGCCACGAAGGGGAACGAGACGTCGGGGAAGAGGTCGGTGCCGAGCCGTTTGAGGCCGAGCAGGCCGAGCACCACCAGGCACAACGACATCATGGTGGTGAAGACCGGGCGCTTGATGGAGACGTCTGAGAGCGTCATGGCGGGGCTTTCTTCGGCGCTTCAGCGCTGGGTGACCTTGGTGCCTTCGACGAGCGCGGTGGTCGGGTAGTCGACGACGGTGTCGAGCGCCTCCGAGGCCGAGACGACGACCTCGGCGCCGCGGCGCTCGATGACGGTGACGAAGACCTTCTTGAGCGTGCCGTCGGCGCCCACCGCGTACACGTGGTCGCCGCCGGTGCTGTTCATCGCCGTCGAACTGATGACGAAGGCGAAGCGCGCCTCTCCGACGGGGAAGACGACGCGCGCGAGCGTGTTGGCCACGAACTCACCCTTCGCGTTCGGCACCGAGACCTCGACGGGCACGCGCCGCGTCTGCGGGTCGGCCGAAGGAATGACGACCTTCACCACCGCGTCGTCGCTGATCGCGCTGCCACCGACCGCCTCGACCCGCACCTTCTGCCCGGCCTTCACCGCCGTGCGCAGGTTCTCGGGAATCGTGACCTTCACCGTCAGCGGGTCGAGCTGCATGACGATGTAGACGGGGTTGCCGGGGCCCACCATGCCGCCCACCGTGTCAGGCGCGTCGATGACGGTGCCGGCGAACAACGCCTTGAGGTCGTGACGGCGCCGGCCGGCGCGGGCCTGGGCGAGCTGCGCCTTCGCGAGCGCCAGCCCTGCCTGCGCCTGCTTCGCGCTCACGTCGGCCTGACGGTTCTGCACGTCAGAGACCGACCCCTCGGCCTTGAGCTTCTCGTTGCGCGCGGCGACGTCGAGCGCGAGCCCGGCGACGGCCTCGGCCTGCGCGACGCCGGCTTCGGCCTGCATCACCTGCGCGTCGGAGATCTCGGTGTCGAGCGAGCCGAGCAGCTGGCCCGGCTTCACGAACTCACCCTTCTGCACCTTCGACACCGCCCGCCGGCCCCCGAGCTCGAAGCCCATGGGCAACATGCGCGACGGGAAGAGCTGACCGGTGACGGTCTCTTTCGACGACGACTTCACCTCACGGGCCTTCACGAGGCGCAG
>JAEUJR010000666.1 GCA_016793585.1 Archangium sp. | reverse complement strand
GACGCGCTGAAGCTCCTTGCCCTTCGCCGCATCGGTCGCGACGAACATCATCACGATCATGCCGGCGATGACGTGCAGGCCGTGAAGGCCGGCCGCCGTGTAATAGAAGGACCAGAAGGTGTTCGAGGTGATGGTGTAGCCAGCCTTGATCTCAGCGGTCCACTCGAAGCTCTTCACCACGAGAAAGGCAGCGCCTCCACCGATGGTGGCCCACATGAGCTTGGCGGCGCGTTTGCCGTCACCGCGGCTCGCGGCGTTGTGCGCGAGCACGGCCGAGAGCGACGAGGTGAGCAGGATGAAGGTGTTGAGCGCGCCCTTCCACGTGCTGGTGTGCACGCTCTGGTTCGCCCACTCAGGGTGCCCCAGGCGGTGCATCAGGTAGCTGCCCAGCACGCCGCCGAAGATGACGATTTCGGAGGCGATGAGCCACCACACCGCGAGACGCCCAGTCGGCATCCCGGTGACTTCACGAGTCGTTGCGATCGGTCGAATCACGTTCGTTGTCTCCGTTACGACTTCGCGGGCTCTGACGCAGGCTCGGTCTGCGGCCAGTAGTCGGAGTCAGGACGCTCCGGGTTGCTGTACTCGTACGGGCCCCGGTACACGTTGGGCAGCCCCTGCGGGAAGTTGCCGTGCGGCGGCGGCGACGGCGCCTGCCACTCGAGCGTGTTCGCCTCCCACGGGTTCGCCGGAGCCTTCGCGCCGCGGAACAACGAGTAGAAGAGGTTCACGAGGAACACGACCTGGAACGCGAGCAGCACCAGCAGCGAGAGCGTCGCCAGAATTCGCAGGTCCTGCATGCCGGCCTTCATCAGGTCGGGGAAGTGCCGGTAGTCGTAGATGCGGCGGTGGTCACCGCGCGCTCCCAGCAGGAAGAGCGGAATGAAGATGAAGTTGAAGGGAATGATGGTGCCCCAGAAGTGCACCTTGCCCCACGTCTCGTTCATCATTCGGCCGAACATCTTCGGGAACCAGTACGTGATGGCCGCGAACGACCCGATGAAAGCGATCGGGAAGAACGTGTAGTGGAAGTGGGCGATGACGAAGTACGTGTCGTGGAAGTAGATGTCGGAGCCCGACGCGCCCAGGAAGATGCCCGTCACGCCGCCCAGCAGGAACTCGGCGATGAACGAGAGCGCCCACAGCATCGGCGTCGTCAGCCGAATCGAGCCGCCGTACAGCGTGCCGATGTAGACGAAGACCATCTCGGCGACGGGAATCGAGATGAGCAGCGTGGTGACGCTGAACACGTTCGCCATGCGCGGGTCGATGCCGGCGATGAACTGGTGGTGCGCCCACACGAAGAACGAGAGCACGCCCGTGCCGATGGCCGTGTAGAGCACCGTCTTGTAGGCGAAGAGCTTCTTGCGCGAGAACACCGTGATGATCTCGGCCACGATGCCCATCGCCGGGAGCAGCACGACGTACACCTCGGGGTGACCGAAGAACCAGAACAGGTGCTGCCACAGCACCGGGTCGCCACCCTTCGCGGGGTCGAAGAAGCCCGTGCCGAGCTGCTGGTCGAACAGCAGCATCACGGCTCCGGCGACCAGCGGGCCCACCGAGGCCATGAAGAGAATCGAGGCGATGATGATCATCCAGATCACGATGGGCACGTCGAACATCTTCATGCCCGGCGCGCGGCTGTTCATGACCGTGGTGACGAAGTTGATGCCGCCCAGCAGGAACGCGGCGAACTCGAGCGCCACCGCGAAGAGCCACATCGATGAGCCGAGACCGGTCAAGCTGTACTCGGCCTTCGCCGAGAGCGGGGGGTACGACGTCCACGCGCCGCCGAACGCGCCGCCCTGAACGAAGAACGACGCGATGAGGATGATTGCGCTGATCAGGAACAGCTGGTACGAGAGCCGGTTCAGCCGCGGGAACACCATGTCATCGCAGCCGATCATCAGCGGGATGAGGTAGTTCCCGAGCGCGGCGATGAGCACGGGCATCGCCACCCAGAAGATCATCACCGAGCCGTGGGTCGTGACGAGCGCGTTGTAGTCGGTCGCCGTCACGCGGCCGTAGCCCGGCACCGACATGCCCGGAAAGGCGAGCTGCATACGAAACGCGTACACGGTGAAGCCACCGATGAGCGCCATCGCCATGCCCGTGAACATGTACTGCATGGCGATCATCTTGTGGTCGGTCGACCAGAGGTACTTCTTGATGAAGCCCTCGTCGTGGTGCGCGTGACCGTGGTCGTGCGCGTGGTCGTGACCTGCGTGCGCGGTGCTGCTGCTCATGGCATTCCTCCTGCGCTGGTCGGCGGCGTCGTGGGCGCGGCGTCAGCCAGCTTGGGCGCGTTGGCCTGGTTCCAGAGGCGGTGCTGCGCCTCGTTCTCGATGAAGATGCGCGCCGGCATGATGCCGTGGCCGATGCCGCAGATCTCGGTGCACTGAATGTCGTACTGACCGGTCTTGGTCGGCTGGAACCACCCCTTGATGATGCGGCCGGGAATCGCGTCTTGCTTCAGGCGGAAGACGGGCACCGAGAAGCTGTGGAGCACGTCACGGCTGGTGAGCTCGAAGTGGTAGGTCTTGTTCAGCTCGACGTGCAGCTCGTCGACCGTGGTGATGTCGTCGGGCGTGTCGAGCTTGTTGTCGGGGCCGGGGTGAACGAACGTCCACGCCCACTGCTGCGCGATGACGCGAACGGTGCTGTTCGCCTCGGGCATGTTGATCTTCACCTCGTGCCACACCTTCACCGCCATGAAGACGATGGCGACGTCGAAGACCAGCGTCGCGTAGTGCGGAATCGTCACCCACTTCTTCTCGTGGGGCTTCTCTCCGCTGACGTACTGCGCCTTCACGCCCGGCTTCGCCCGGAACTTGAGGATCAGCCAGAAGAAGACGACCTCGGCGAGGATGAACCAGAACCCCACCGCGAAGAGGACGAGAATGATGACCCCATCGATGTCGCCCGCGAAAGATGACGCAGACTCGACGTATTGTTCGATCACGTGGGCTCCTTCAGAGAACGAAGGCGAAGACAGCGCCGACGAAAGCGACCGTGCCGGCGATGAGGAGGAAGAACAGGGTCTGCGCCAGCTTGTCGGGCGTGCCCGCGGTTGCGTCGGCCATGGTGGTTACCTCGGGAAAGTAGCGATGTGGGCGACCACGTTCTTGATGGCCTGCTCATCGGGGAGCGTCATCGACATCGGGCGCATCTGACCGCCAGTGACGTCGAGCGGGTTGGTGCCACGCACGCCGGCCTTGAACTTCTTGAGCTGGTTGACGAGGTACCAGTCGTACTGGCCTGCGAGCGGCGGTGCGTTGAGCGCCTGGTTGCCCTGGCCCTTGTCGCCGTGGCACGCGAGACAGGTGCCGTAGCTGCCGGCCCCCGCAGCCGCATCGCCACCCTGCACCGACGGCGCCTGCTTCACCGGCGTGAGCGAAGCGACGTACGCGGCGACGGCCTTCACCTCGGCCTCGTCCATCATCTGGCGAGACATCGGGCGCATGCGCAGGCCCTCGAGGTCGTCGGGGTGCGCGCCTCGAATGCCGCTGCGGTACTTCACGAGCTGCGCCTCGACGTACCAGGCGGGAAGACCGGCGATGTTCGGCGCGGCGATGTTCGCCTGACCGGTGCCGTTGTCTCCGTGGCACGAGGCGCACGCAGCAAACAGCTCGTTGCCAGGCAACGTCTTCTTCGCGCCGTCGGGCCTGATGCAGCCCACGGTCGCCAACGTCACGATGGCAAGAGTCGAAGTGATGAGTCGGTGCATGTTCGAATGCTCCAGCGACGCAGGACTTTCGCGTTCCTCCCTGCGCGCAGGGCGGCGATTTGTCACAGGGTTCCCAGCCTGCCAAGCGATTTGCTGGCCACGGCAGAAGCCCCGATCATCCCTCTTCGCTTCCTTGCTTCACATCAAGGCAAGGTGCCGCAACTGGGCGATGTGGGTATCGCGCTCGCTCACCAGCGATGCGCCTCGCGCTTATCCGCCATCGGGCAGAAACGCGGCAGGCGTCGCCGAGAACCGGCTCAGGCAGCTCTTCGAGCAGAAGAAGAAGCGGTGGCCGTCGTGCTCGGTCGACAGGGCGTCAGGCGTAGCGCGCACCTTCATGTGGCAGACCGGGTCGACCTCGACGGGCACCTCGGCGGTCGCGACGGGCGCAGTGGCAGGAGCCTCGAGCACGTACTTCGTCAGCACCAGCAGCGCCTCGGCCGAGAGGTGGTCGTAGCCGGGCATGTGCAGGGGGTAGCCCTTCGCGCGTTTGGCGTCGGGCGCGAGCAGTGACTCCTTGACGTACTCGGCGTCGAACGCGGCGGTGATGCCGTTGTCGAAGGCGACGCGGCTGCCCGCGCGGCCGAAGAGCGGCGGCGCGAGCTCGGGGGCTTCGTGACACGTCGCGCACGACTCGGAGTGGTACAGCTCGAGGCCGCTCGGCGCGCCCTGTTGGGGAACTGGCGTCTGGGCTCCGGCGAGCGTGCGTACGGCGTTCACGAGGGCCTTCAGGTCTTCGCGGTGTTCGCTGTCGTAGACGCCGCGCACCATGCCCGCGCGGTCGACGAGCACGAACACCGACGAATGAATGATGGGGTCGAGCTCGCCCGGCTTGTTCTTCTCGGCGGTGACGTGAAACCCGGCGGCCGTGGCCGGCAGCGTCTCGGCGTCGGTGGCGAGCAGCGTCCACCTCGGCTCGTCGGGGGCCCACTTCTTCGCGTAGGCGGTGAGCACGGCGGGCGTGTCGTTCGCAGGGTCGACCGAGAACGAGAGGAAGCGCACGTCGACGCCGGGCAACGCACGCTGCAGCTGAACCATGCGCGCGGTGAGCATCGGGCAGATGGTGCGGCAGGTGGTGAAGATGAAGTTCGCGACCCAGACCTTGCCGACGAGCGAGGTGTTGGTGACGGGAGCGCGGTGCTGGTCGAGGTAGCTGAAGGCCGGCACGGGGAAGAGCGGCTCGAGCTTCTTCTTCTCGACGTGGGCCAGCGCTTCGGCGCGCTCGAGGTTCGAAGGCGCGCGCAGCTTCACGTAGGCCAGAAAGCCGATGGTGAGCAGCGCGAGAATGCCGACGAGCGTGAGGGCCTTCGCCATGAGTGGGCGCCCTATAGCGGCATCGACGAGCGCGCGCTCGCGACAACACGTCGCAGGGGGTTGATCAGCCGCGCAGCGCGCCCTCCCACGACGGGCAGCACGACGCGTCTGATGCTGCCGATCTCGGGCAAGCCCGCTAAGGGGCCGCGCATGACGCCTCGCCCGCCAATTCACCCTGCCATCGCCGACGTTCAGTCGAACTTCCACGCAGACCTCGTGCAGGAGGTCGCGCAGGCGGTCGCGACGAACGATGTGGTGGTGGTCGGCGTGTCGGGGCTGCAGCCTGGCAAGAAGGCGAAGCGGCTGCTCGACGAGCAGAAGGTGCCGTACCGCTACCTCGAATATGGCAGCTACTTCTCAGGCTGGAGGCGGCGCCTCGCGCTGAAGATGTGGCTGGGCTGGCCGACGTTTCCGCTCGTGTTCATCAAGGGCACCTTCGTCGGCGGAGCCAGTGACGTCGAGCGCCTCATCGCGTCGGGCGAGCTGGGGAAGTTGGTGAGCGGCCCTCGCGCGAGCTGATCAGGGAAGCGGCTGTGGCGTGAGGCCGCAGCGCTCCTGGAGGAGCGCGAAGAATCGCCGGCGCGCCGAAGCCTGCCCGTGAATGGTGAGGTCGCAGACGCGACCCGTCTCGCCCACGACGCGGAGCCGAAGCGACTTCGCGATGAACGTGCGGTGCAGATGAAGGCCACCGAGACCGATGAGCACGAGGCCAGCGATGAAGCCGACCGGGTGAAGCGTCGCGAACAGCGCAAACCCGGGAACCACGAGAAACGGAATCGTCAGCAACACCGCGAGCAGCGCCTGACCGATGCTGACGACGCGCCTGGCCGCGATGGACGAGACGTCGTGGTACTTCAGCGGCCCATCGGGCGACTCCATCATCACGCGCGCGACGACGGGGTCGAGGGCTCCGAAGGCGAGGCCGAGACGGCGAAGCACGGCCAGCTGACCGACGAGCGCTCCGGCGCCGCGCAACGAGACCTCTTCCCACGTGGGCTCCGCGAGCGGCGGTGTGACCGACGCATCGAGCGCCTTGCCGTGCAGCAGCAGAAACGTCGTTCCGCAGGCGGCACACGTCACGAGCCCGCGCCCGTCGACGGGTTTGCGGCACTTGAGACACGCGAGCGGATCGACCTGCTGAGCCATGGCGGCGAACCGTAGAACGAGGAGGTCGAGGGGTCCTCTGTGCTGGACGCGTAAGTCGCGCCTGGTCGTGCTTCCGGTGGCTTGGGGCGGCGAGCGACCTGCACGAAGCGCAGGCCATGCTCACCACCCCACTTCTTGCGTTGCTCTGCGCAGTGCCCGTTCTTGGAGAAGCCGGCGAGTCGTGCCGCTCCGATGCTGATTGTGAAGCGTCGCTCTCGTGCGTGGCGTCGACATGCACAGCGCGACGACTTCCGCCGGTCGCTCCGGCACCAGTCGTGGATCCAACGGTCGAGGCGCCAGCGGTCGACACCACTTCCGTCGAAGAGAACCCAGCCCCAGCCGGTCACTTCAGCGGTGTGCACTTCCTTCTCGGAGCGATGGGCGGTGCGGGCCCGATGTGGTCGAGCGCGCTGCTGTGGCTGCACGACACTCAGATTCCCTTCTCCGCGACGGGAATGCTCGCTCAGGGCGAACTGCGAATCGGAGTGCTGTTGGGCCGCTTGGAACTCGCCGCGGAGTTGGCTCCTGGTTCGACTGGGAGCTTCGTTGAGGGTGTCGTCGGCCAGCACGGGTCGGGCGCCATCTGTGCTGGGTGGATGCTGCCGCTCTACGAGCGTGACGGCTTCAGCGTTTCCCTTCCCGTTCGTGTTCGGGGCGGTGTCTTCGCGACGAAGATGGTCGCTGGGGCGCTGGTCGGAGGAAGTGCGGGAATCGCGCTGCGATTCGGTGGTGCCGTGCTCGAAGCGCGCCTCCTCGGTGTCGACGCTCGCCTTCGATTCTCGGGCAACGTGTTCTCGATGCCCTTCAACCTCAGCTTCACGTGGATCTTCTGACCTCTACTCCTGGAGAACGCTTATGCCTTCGCACTTCCTTCCCCTGTTCGCAGTTCTCGTCGTGACCTCCAACTGTGGCGCAGGTGTCGCTCCGCCGACCATCACGCTGGGCGAGACCGCTTCTCTCGAGAAGGTCGGCTCGACCTGGTTCTTCGCCACCCCGTTCGTGACCTCTCCGACCGCAAACGCCGTGGACGTTGAGTACTCGTTCCGGGTGCGTCAGATGTCGGGAGGGTTTCTGAACACTGAACTGAGCGAAGCTGTCGTGTACAAGAACCCTCCGGCGAAACTCTCGATTCCGCTCGACGCCAGCGCCCAGTTTCCAGAGAGCAGGGCAGTTCGACTCAAGCTCGAGGCGATGGCGATCAGTTGGGACGGCGTCGACATGGAGTTCGCAGTCGAAAGCCGGGAGTACAGGTTCACGCGTTGAATGCCGGTCGTTCTCTCCTGAAATCTGGCGAACCTCAGGCAGAGTGCGCGCCCATGTGGAAGTTCGTCATGACCACGCTCCTCTGCACCTCGAGCTGTGCGGCGCTCGACCTCAACGGGGCCTCACAGCCGATGGAGTCGTGGTTCGGCCTCTACCGCCACCCCGCCACGCTCGACTGTCTGAGGCTGCACGCCGGAGCGGGTGACGAGGTGCTGGTCGAAGTGCTCACGCGGCGCGGGCAACAGGTCTGTGAAGTCTCCGAACGCGCGCATGGCCGCAGCTGGCCTCTGGTGATGGACGACGTCACGCTCGACGCGGGTCGCGGCATTCGTATCGAGCCCATCGACGGAGCGCTGACCATCGTCGTGCGGCAGCTCGCGAGTGACGGCCTCTCACCGTTCTGCGGCGCAAAGGCGAGCCTCGAAGGGCTGCGCTTCACGAGGGCCGAACGGGTCTCCGATGGCGCCTGCGTCGTGAGCAGCGCGAACGAGGCTCACTGAAGCGTCGTGATGCACGCGCTCGACACGGTGATGTTCGAGACGCACGTGTTGATGGCAGCAGTCGCGCGCGTGCGGTCAGCCGGCGAGGCACAGGGCGTGATGGTCTTCTCGCAGGCCGCGACGCCCCGCATGATCTGCTGCTCCGCTGGCGTGCAGGCGGTGCCCGACTCCATCGCGCAGCGAACTGCGTTGAACGCGTAGATGCCCATGTCGCCCGTCTGCGGGCAGGCCATCAGCACCATGCGCAGCGCGTTCGCGCCCGTCTCCATCTCGGCGCAGAAGCCCACGCCTGCGTCAGGTGCAGCCGATCCGCCACCGGAGCCACCAGCCGTGGCCGCACCGCCAGCGGTCGCTGAGCCACCTGCCGTCGCAGCGCCACCTGCCGTCGCAGCGCCACCAGCCGTCGCAGCGCCACCAGCCGTCGCAGCACCACCAGCCGTCGCAGCACCACCAGCCGTCGCAGCGCCACCTCCTGCGGCCGCGAGTCCACCGCCCATGGCCGACGAGCCGCCGCCAGAAGCGCCACCATCGACAGCCGACGGCGCTGGCGAGCACGAGATGAAGACCGCGACGAATGCCAACGTGATGCCTTGCTTCATGTGAGCTCCGGAAAGGACGAGAACCGTACTCGCCTCAAAGGAAGGTGCGCGTCGTCTTCTGTACGAAGAGGTCGTCAGCCGCAGCGAGACAACACAGCTCATCGCCTTCACGCCACCGCGGGTTCTTCGCGAGGAAGAAGGCGACGTCTTCGTCTTTCGCCATGCGTGCGGGCACGTCGGCGAGGTCTTCTGCGAGGCGACAGACGTCTCCCGTGAAGCGGAGCAGCCCCGACGCCGGGTCCCACGCATCGCCGAACTTCCGCCGGCAGAGCGTGTCGAGCAGCGAGGCTTCGAGCGCAGGCGTCGGCGCGTCGTGCCGTGGCCAGTGTGTCGGGAAGTAGCGCGTGAGCAGCAGGTACGTGCGGTAGCCCTTGGTGATGAGGAACCAATAGACGGGCAACCCGCGCTTGAGGCGCTGCGCCATCAGGTACCAGATGAACGCGCGCTGCAGCGCCGTCTGGCCCCAGAAGCCGGGAGCGACGATGGTGTCTCCCGAGAAGACGGCGCACCACTGGCCGGGCTCTTCGATGGCGAGCAACGTCGAGAAGCCCATCACCCGGCGCTCGACGTCCTTGAGCACGATGACGTGGTGTTTCTCGTCGAGGTCGCGGTCGAAGTCCGAGCGCTTCGCGCCATCGTACGAGGCGGCGAAGAGCGCCCACATCGCTTCGATCTCCGCAGCAGTGAGTGAAGCGACGCGCCGCACCCTCGCCTGCAGCCCGCGCCCGGTGCGAAAGAAGCCGCGCTGGCGAATCAACGCGCGACTGACGGTTTCGTGTTGGGCCTTCGAAGACGTCACGACGAGACGAGCATAGGCCCGACAACCGTTGTCGCCGCCCTCGAAGTGCGGGAAAGCGCGCGCATGCAGCCCGCAGCACCGCGAGACCCGCAACGACGAACGCTCGAGCTTCCCGGCGTGACGCTCTCGTACACCGATGAAGGCAGCGGGCCCGTCGTGGTCGGGCTGTCTGGCCTTCCCGGAGCGCATCACCACTGGCGTTGGCTGGCGACACCGCTGTTCGAGTGGGCGCGCTTCATCAGGCTCGAGCTGCCGGGCTTCGGCGAAGCGCGCATGCCGGGCGTGGTGAAGCCGTTGTCGTTGCAGGCGCGGGGCGAGTTGGTCGCGCGCGCGCTCGAGGCGCTGCAGCTCGAGCAGGTCTCGCTCGTCGGGCACTCGATGGGCGGGCTCATCGCGCTCGAGACGGCGGTGCATCACGCGCAGCGGGTGAAGACGTTGACGCTGGTGGCGGCTCCGGGGCCGACGGCGCACTACCCCGAGGCGGTCTGGCGGTCGTTCGCGAACGTGCTGCTCGTTCGTCCCCTGCAGCCGGCGCTGACGCGGTTCGCGCGCCTCGCGTACAAACGCCTGGGTTTCTCACTGCGCGACATGACCGACGAAGGCGCGCTGCGCACGGTGGTCGACGCGGCCTTCACCGACTTCGGCCGGCATCGAGACAACATCAGCGCGGCCAGGTTGCCGGTGTTGCAGACGTGGGCCGACGACGACGCGCTCGTGCCGCAGCGATTTCACGAAGAGCTCGCGCGCACCCGACCCGATTGGAAGCAGCTGCGCTTCACCGATGGAGGGCACGACGTGCAGAAGTTTCACGGCGTCGAGGTCGGCGCAGCGATGCGCGAGCTGATCAGCCGCTGATCAGGGCTGACAGGGCAGCTCGAGCATCTGTGCCCGAATCGCACCGAAGAGCCAATCGACGGGCGCTCCGATGATGGCGTGACCGCTCTCCTTCGTCTCGGCGAGGGTGCCGTCGGAGTCTCGATGC
>JAEUJR010000905.1 GCA_016793585.1 Archangium sp. | reverse complement strand
CCGTTCACCGGCTCGGCCAGCGCGTCGCGAATCTCGTCGCTCGTGATGGTCAGCGTGCGGGGAACACCGGCCACGAGGTCGCGGCCCTTGATCTCCATCGTCATCGCTTCGTCGGTCGGGTACGCGGTGCCGATGCCCATCTTGATGAGCTCGGCCGTGCGCTCACCGATGAGCAGGTTGTACTTGCGCTTCACGTACTGAATGATCGCCTCGTCGAGCTTGTCGCCGCCGACGCGCACCGACTTCGAGTACACGATGCCCGCGAGCGAGATGACGGCGACGTCGGTCGTGCCGCCGCCGATGTCGACGATCATGTTGCCCGACGGCTCGGTGACGGGCAGCCCTGCGCCGATGGCCGCGGCCATGGGCTGTTCGATGAGGTGCACTTCGCGCGCGCCCGCGTTCTCGGCCGCTTCACGCACCGCGCGGCGCTCGACCTCGGTGATGCCCGACGGAATGCCGATGACGATGCGCGGCTTCACGTTGAACTTCCGCTGGTGCGCGCGCTGAATGAAGTACTTCAGCATCGCCGCGGTGATCTCGAAGTCGGCGATGACGCCGTCTTTCATCGGGCGAATGGCGACGATGTTGCCGGGCGTACGGCCGAGCATCTCCTTCGCCTCTTTGCCGACCGCGAGCACCTTCTTGCCGCCGCGCGCGTCTTGCTGCACGGCCACCACCGACGGCTCGTTCGACACGATGCCGATGCCTCGCACGTAGATGAGCGTGTTGGCGGTGCCGAGATCGATCGCGAGATCGCGGGAGAACAACGTGTGCAGCCAGTCGAACATGGGCGGCCCTTTTCGCAACGCGGGGACTCGAGACGTTGCAGTGTCAACAGAATACACTGTTTGCGAACTTCACGCCAAGTGAAGACAGAGCGATTTCGAGAACTTCGCGCTCCCGACGCGGCTGATCGGCCTCAGCGGCGATAAAGGCACTTCAGATCGCGACTGCTTTTGGCCACGCAGGTGTGCGAGGGAGCGCCCATGACGCCGTGGAAAGTGATCGATCGCGCTCCGATTCCGAAGGGCGGAGAGCTGCAGTTGGCGCAGCGTGGAGACGAGTGGGTGGTGCGCCTTGGCGGGCACACGCTGATGTCTTCGCGTGCGCACGACTCGGAAGAGACGCTCGCGGCGTGGGCAATGGAGCGCGTCGCCGAGCCGCGAGACATTCTCATCGGCGGGCTCGGCCTGGGCTTCACCGTGCGCGCGACGCTCGACCGCGTTCCGCCCGAGTGCCGCGTCATCGTCGTCGAGCTCTCGAAGCAGCTCGTGGAGTGGAACCGCACGCACCTCGCCGACCTCGCGAAGCGGCCGCTCGACGACGCCCGCGTGCGCATCGTCGAAGACGACGTGATGAAGCGCATCGAAGCGGCCTCGAAGGCGTACGACGCGATTCTGCTCGACGTCGACAACGGCCCCTCGGCGCTCACCACCGGCGGCAACAAGAAGCTCTACGGCACGAAGGGCGTGGCGGCGTGTCATCGCGCGCTCAAGCTCGGCGGCGTGCTCGCGGTCTGGTCGGCCGGCCCCGACGAAGACTACGTGCGCGTGCTCGACAAGCTGCACTTCGAGGTCGAGGTGAAGCGCGTGACGGCGCGCGGGCCCTCGGGTGGGGCGTCGCACGTGCTGTTCTTCGCGAAGAAGACGGCGCCGTCTCGCAAGCCGCGCGCGGAGGAGTGAGATGCGCGTTCACCTCGTCGACGGCACGTGGGAGCTCTTTCGCGCGCACTACGCGCCGCGGCCCTCGCACGTCGCGCCCTCGGGGAAGGATCTCAAGGCCACCGTCGGCGTCGTGGGCTCGCTGCTCGGCCTTCTTTCGGACTCCGACGAAGCCGTCACGCACCTCGCCGTCGCGTTCGACAACCCGATTCGTTCGTTCCGCAACGACTTGTTCGCTGGCTACAAGACCGACGCGGGCATCGAGCCTTCGCTGTACGCGCAGTTCGACGACGTCGAGCGAGCGGTCGCGGCGCTGGGGGTCACGGTCTGGTCGATGAAGGACTTCGAGTGTGACGACGCGCTCTCGACGGCGGCGGCGCGGTTCTCGAAAGACGCGCGGGTGACGCAGGTGCGGGTGATGACGCCCGACAAAGACCTGGGCCAGGTGCTCTCGGGCGAGCGCATCGTGCAGGTCGACCGCATGCGAAAGCGGCTCTTCACCGAGGCGACGTTGCGCGCCGAACGGGGCTTTGGCCCAGAGAGCATTCCCGACTTCCTCGCGCTCGTCGGAGACACGGCCGACGGCATTCCCGGTCTCGAGGGCTTCGGTGAGAAGGGCGCGGCGGCGGTGCTGTCGGCGTACCCCCACCTCGAGGACATTCCCGACGATGGCGCGACGTGGAAGGTGAAGGTGCGTGGCGCCGAGAAGCTGGCAGCGACGCTCGCGGCGAATCGACGAGAAGCGACGCTCTACCGCACGCTGGCGACGCTGCGCTTCGATGCCCCGCTCAAGGAGTCGCTCGACGAGCTGGAGTGGAAGGGCGCTCCGACGGCGAGGTGGCGCGCGTGGTGTGCCGAAGCGGGGGTCGAGAAGTTCGTCGATCGCCCGCGGCGCTTCGTGTGACCGGCCGTTTGTTCCAATCGTGTCTCACTGCGGCGCGAACGTCGGGCCGTCGGTTGACTTGTCTCGGAGCGTCGGGCACTCAGACCGCCCACGAGCCGGGGGACCCGTATTCGCGCGCAAGCATCAGCAGCTCGAGACGAGGCCCCGTCACAGAACGTGGTGCCCCTGCCTGGCGTCGAAGCACCGGCAAGTATCGTGTGTCGTTCGACGTGGCCGCAGAAGGCCAGTCGCCGGTGGGAACGTTGCAGGTCACCGCCCGCCGCAGCACGGTCGAGGTCGTCACGCAGCCCCTGCAGCCAGGGGCTCGCAGCGCCCGGGTGCTCGAGTTCGAGCTGGCGCAGGAGGAGAAGTTCGTCGAGTTCCGCGTGCTGGCCAACGGCACCGGAGCCCTCACGTTGCACAACGTGAAGCTCGAGCGGGCGCGCTGAGCTCGTTTTCGAGTTCAACGCTCTCGTGCCGCTGGCGCAACCGCCACCAGGCCGGCTCACTTCATGGTAGCCGGCCGCATGCGCCCGCTCTCGATGTGGCTTCTGCTCGTGGTGTCTGCCTGTGGTTCGACGATGGAGATGACGCCGAGCTCGACTGTCGTCTGCCCCCGCAGCGCGCTCGACACCGGCAACCCTTCGATGTGCATCTGGACCACGCTCGATTGCCCCGATGGCAATCGCTACGCCGCCGGTTGTCAGACGAGCGGCGCCGGTGGTTGCACCTGCGCGCGCAACGGCAACTCGGTGATGAAGACGTTCACTTCGACGACGTGGTGCACCGACTCCGACGCGACGCGGCTCAAGGCCTTGCGAGAGCAGTGCGGCTTTCCGCTCTGAGTGTCAGCTCGTCTTGCGCGCGGTGAGCCCGAGCATCACCGGCAACGACACTGGAGGAACGAACCGCCGCGCGTCGACGCCTTCGGCTCCGCGTGGAGCGAACCAGTTCGTGGGCCGAAACCCATTCGCGTACGGGTACTCGCGCACCAGCTCGAGCTGAAGGCCCGCCGACGCGACGGCGGTGACGATGTCGGCGACCGTGTGCTGCCAGCTGTGCGCGCGGTTCGGGTTCGGCGTGCTCGGAGCGCTGACGTACCCTGACGGAGAGAGCGCTCCTGCGGCTTCGCAGACGTAGTTCGACACCGGGTCATCGAAGTCTCGGCCCGGCGCGAAGTACGGGTCCTTCCACGCGCCGCCTTCGCCGAAGCTCCAGACGAGCGGGTGAATCTCGAGGCCCACGAGCCGGCCTCCGGGCGACAACACGCGCGCGCAACCCTTCATCAAGCGCGGCAGGTCGTCGAACCAGCCGAGCACGCCGTACGAGAAGAAGATGACGTCGAAGCGTTCGGCTGTCGTCTCGAAGAACGCGTTCGCTTCGGAGCGGAGGAACGTCGCCGGCAGGCCAGCGTCTCTCGAGAGGGCCGTCGCGAACCCGATGGCCTCGTCGCTCAGGTCGACGCCGGTGACGATGGCGCCGCGCTGCACGAGGCTCAACGAGTCCTGGCCCGCGTTGCAGCACAGGTGCAGCAACCGCTTGCCCGAGACCTCACCGAGCAGCTCGACCTCGTCGGGGAACAACGTCGATCCGCCTCCACGAAGGAACGCGGCTTGATCTCGTTTGTGCGCGTTGTGCTGCTTCGTCGCGAAGTTCCACGAGGCGCGGGTGTCTTCGAGCTCTTTCGGCGTCACAGATCGCTCACGAACTTCAGCGGCGTTCCCCGGTTCGCGCCGGGCCGGTCCTTCGTCGAGATCGTCCACACGTCGACGTCGGGGTCGTCATCGAGGTTCGCGATGCAGCCGACGACGAGCTGACAGTCGGGGCACGTGCCTTCGATGCCGAGCATCGCGCGCGCCTCGGGCGGAAACTTCGGCAGCAGGTCTTCCACGGTGATGTCGCGCTTCTTCGTGTCGGGCCCGTAGCCCACCGAGTCTTGCGGCGCGGGAGACGGCTTGTCGTCGCGGCGCGTGACGTCTCCGACCTTGTCGAAGAGATAGAGGTAC
>JAEUJR010000895.1 GCA_016793585.1 Archangium sp. | reverse complement strand
GTGATGGAGGCGCTCGGCTGGGTGCGGTTGTCAGCGCTGGCACAGCGGCGTCCGCACGAACTCTCGGGTGGACAGTTGCAGCGGGTCGCCCTCGCCCGCGCGCTCGTTGGTCGACCGAAGGTGTTGTTGCTCGACGAGCCGCTGTCGAACCTCGACGTCGCGTTGCGGGAAGAGCTGCGCGGAGAGATCGCGAGCCTGCGGGCCAAGCTCGGCACGACGATGATTCTGGTGACGCACGATCAGGGAGAAGCGCTCGCTCTCGCCGATCGAGTCGCCGTGATGAACAAGGGCGTCATCGAGCAGCTCGCGGCGCCTGATGTCGTGTACCGGGAGCCCGCGACTCCGTTCGTGGCCGGCTTCGTCGGCGGAGCGAATGTGATCGAAGGCGAGGTGCGTGACGGGCGGTTCGTGACGGGCAGCGATTCGTTCGCAGTGAACGCCTCACAAAACGGTCCGACCACGCTCGTGGTGCGAAGTGAAGACATCGTCATCGGAGAAGGAACACCGCTGACGCTTCAGGCGAAGCTCTTTCTCGGAAGCACGACCGAATACCGCTTCACCCTCGGTACGAACGTGCTCCGCGTGACGGGGCCCTCGATTGAAGGACTGAAGCCGGGCTCGACCGCTTCGGTGACGATGAAGGCAGTCCGTCTCTTCCCAAGATGAGTCGCGAACGGTGACGATCTGGCCTGCATGACGTATTCAGGCGTCATGTCGATGCCAGTCACCTACCGGGTCTCGATGCCGCAGCCGCACTCGCACCTCTTCGAGGTCGAGGCCGTCTTTCCGCCTGCGGGCAACGAGCTCACCGTCGCGCTCCCCGTGTGGACTCCGGGCAGCTACCTCGTGCGCGAATACTCCCGCCACGTGCAGGATCTCACCATCACCAACACCGCCGGCGCGGCCCTGCCCTTCGAGCGCATCGACAAGCGCGCCCTTCGCATCAAGGCCGGCAACGCGAACGTGCACCTGAAGTACCGCGTGTACGCCAACGAGCTCACCGTTCGCACGAGCCACCTCGACGGCACGCACGGCTACTTCAACGGAGCGACGCTCTTCTATTACTCCGAGCAACTCCGCGAGCGGCCGCACCACGTCGCCGTCGACGCTCCGAAGGGCTGGCGTACCACCGTCGCGCTCGATCAGCAGGGCAACGAGTTCGTCGCGCCGAACTACGACGAGCTGGTCGACTCTCCGTTCGAGGTCGGGCCGCACACGCCGATTCACTTCAACGCCGCCGGCGTGCCCCACGAGATCGTCATGTGGGGAGACCCGCAGCTCGACGAGAAGAAGCTCGTCACCGATCTCACCCGCATCGTCGAGACCGAGGCCGCGCTCTTCGACGGCCTGCCGATGAAGCGCTACGTCTTCTTCATCTACGGCACCGACAAGGGCCGCGGCGGGCTCGAGCACAAGGCCTCGACGGCGCTGCTCTTCCCGCGCTCGGGCTTCTCCAGCTCGAAGGGCTGGGAAGACTTCCTCACCCTCGCCGCGCACGAGTACTTCCACCTCTGGAACGTCAAGCGCATCAAGCCGAAGCGCCTCGTGCCATTCGACTACTCGCAGGAGAACTACACGCAGCTGCTGTGGTTCTTCGAGGGCGGCACCAGCTACTACGACAACCTGCTCGTGCGCCGCGCCGGCCTCATGTCGCCCTCGCGCTACCTCACGCGCTTCGGTGAATCGCTGACCGCGCTGCACACCACGCCGGGTCGCACCGTGTTGCCGCTCGCCGACGCCTCGTGGCTCTCGTGGACCAAGCACTACCGCCCTGACGAGAACTCACCCAACAGCGCCATCAGCTACTACTTGAAGGGCGAGATCGTCTGCGCGCTGCTCGATCTGCACGTGCGCCGCGCGACCAACGACGCGAAGGGCCTCGACGACGTGCTCCGCCAGCTGTGGGCGCGCTACGGCGACGAATCGGGCGTACCCGAAGACGGCATCGAGAAGGTCGCGACCGAGGTCGCCGGCATCGGCCTGAAGGACTTCTTCGATCACGCGCTCCGCGGCACGAAGGAGCTCGACTACTCCGTCTTCGCGCACGTCGGCCTCGAGGTGCGGCTGCGCCAGCGTGAGAACTCGGGCGACAAGGGCGGAACGCCGCCGCGCAAGGGCAACGACAAGGGCCCCGGTGGTTGGCTCGGCATTCTCCCCAAGGCCGGCGCTGGTGTGGCCTCGGTGCTCGACGGTTCACCCGCGATGGCTGCGGGCCTCTACGCCGACGACGAGATCGTCGCGCTCGATGGCTTCAAGTGTGACGCCTCGACGCTCGTCTCGCGCTGCGACGACAAGAAGCCGGGCGATCAGGTGAAGATCACCCTCTTCCGCCGCGACAAGCTGCTCGAGCTGAACGTCACGCTCGCGAACAAACCGGCCGACGGCGTGTACGTGGCGCGCGTCGAGAACCCGACCGACGCGCAGAAAGCGGCCTACAAGGCGTGGCTCGGCGCTGCCTGGGACGAGAGCGAGGCGAAGTCATGATCGACGCGTTGAGGCTGACGACCCTCGAAGAGCGCTACGCCCACCTCGAGCAGCTCGTCACCGAGCTCTCCGACGTCGTGTACCGGCAGCAGAAGGAGATCGACACGCTTCGCCACCAGGTCCTGCAGCTCAAAGACAAGGTCGGCGGAGATCCCGGCATCGTCGACCCTTCGCAGCACGAGCGGCCGCCGCACTACTGAGCGCGCTCGACGAGCGACTGGAACTCCGGCCGCGACCGAAGCGGAGCCACATCTTCATCGCTGAGCAGCGCCTTCTTCAGCTCGGGCATGCCGGCCTTCACCGCGTCGGCGAGCCACACCATGGCCTCGTCGAGCCGGTTCAGCTTGACCAGCGAGCACGCGGCGTTGAACGCGTCTTCCCCCTTGTGGAACTTCTTCCACAAGAACTCGCACAGCCGCAGGCAGGCCTCGGGCTGGCCAGCGCGAAACAACCTTGCCGTGAGATCGGCCGCGACCCGACCCGCGACGTCTTCGCGAGTCTTCGCGTTCGCCAACATGAGTGACGCGACCGCCTCGAGCTCGGCAAACCGATTCGTCGCCACCAACGCCGACCCCAGCAGCGGAGCTGCCGTCACCGCGAGCTGACCATTCGACACTTCGGGCAGCAGCGTGGAGATCACGCCCTCGACGTCGTCGTTCGCCGCGAGCAACCGGGCGCGCAGCTCGGCCGAGACCTGCCAACCCGCAGGCATTCTGCGAACGATTGCCTCGGCACCCGGCACGTCGCCGCCTGCGATGCGCACCCAGGCGATGGCCTCGCGCACTCGGGAGCGCTGGGCGTCATCGAGCGCCGCGGTCTCGAGCATGCTCAAGAGCTGCTCGGCTTCGGCGCGTTTCCCGCTCCAGCCCAGCTCGGTCGCCTGTCGAATCGTCGCGTCGAAGTCAGGGCGTTTGTCGCTCCATCGGCTCCAGCCACGCATGACGGCGACGACGCCGAGCAGACCGAGAAACGGCTGCCCCAGCTTGAACGCGCCTGCCGCGACACCGACGCCGAACACGATGCTCACCAGGCCAACCCACCGCGGCCGCGGAGTGCCGGTCACGATCGTCGCGCCCGTGTCGAGCAGGTTGCCGCCATCGAGCGGCATCAACGGCAGCAGGTTGATCACGCCCCAGAACAGGTTCACCCAGATCGACTGATCGAGCAGCTCGATGGCCATCGAGCGATCCGGGGCGATGACCCGGAGCACCAACGAGATCAGCCCCAGGGAGATCGACACGGCCGGCCCGGCGCCGCTCACCACGAAGCTCTGCTTCACCGTCGGGTTCGCGTTCTCGGGCCAGAAGGTGAGGCCCCCGAGCGCATAGAGCGAGACCCGCGGTTCGAAGCCGAACACCTTCATCGCGATCGCATGCCCGAGCTCGTGCAGCAGCACGCTGACGAAGACCACGCCTGTCCACACCAGCGCGCGCTGCCAGCCACCCGACATCGCCATCAACGGCACGAGCAGAAACGACCAGTCGAGCGAGACGGGAACGCCGAAGACCGAGAAGTGAAGAAAGCCCTGCCCGCCCGACCCGAACATCACGCGCCTCCAAACAAACGAGCCAACAACGAGGCCGGGTTCGTATCGACGACCAGCGCGTCACGCACCCGGGGCGGCGCAAAGCCATCACTCACCGCGCGATCGAGCCACGCCACCAGCGGGGCGTAGTAGCCGTCGACATCGAGCAACCCGAGCGGCTTGTCGTGAATGGCGATCTGCCGCCACGTGAGCGCCTCGAACAGCTCGTCCATGGTGCCGAAGCCGCCGGGCAACGCGACGAACGCGTCCCCCCGCTCCGCCATGATGGCTTTGCGCTCATGCATGGAGGCGACGTCGATCCGCTCCGTCAGCTTCGGGTGCGCGAACTCGACGCGATCGAGGCCTTTGGGAATGACCCCGATCACCTTCCGGCCGCCCGCCGCCACCGCGTCGGCCAACGCGCCCATCAACCCGTTCGCCGCGCCGCCGTAGACGAGATCGAAGCCCGCCTTCGCCATCGCCTCGCCAAACGCCGTCGCCGCCGCGCGGAAGACCGGCTTTCCGCCATCTCTCGAGCCACAGAAGACCGTGATCGCGCGCGCCTCACGCTTCACGGGTGATCACCGTGTCCTTCAGCAGCGCGTCGTCGCTCTTCAGGTAGTCGAGCGTGTAGTGCAGGCCGCGGCTCTCTTTGCGGCGTGAGGCGCACTCGACGATCAGGTGCGCGACGTCGGCGATGTTGCGCAGCTCGATCACGTCGCGCGTCACCTTGTACTGCCAGTAGTACTCGCGAATCTCTTCACGGAGCATGTCGAGCCGCCGCCGCGCGCGAGCCAGCCGCTTGCCCGTGCGCACGATGCCGACGTAGTTCCACATGAGCCGGCGAATCTCTTCCCAGTTCTGGCTGACGACGACCATCTCGTCCGAGGTGACGGCAGAGCCAGGGTCCCACTCCTTCACCGACGTCGGGTGCTTCACGCCGGCCTTCACCTCGGCCGCCGCTGCGTGCGTGGCGCGGTGACCGAAGACCAGGCCCTCGAGCAGCGAGTTCGATGCGAGCCGGTTGGCGCCGTGCAGGCCCGTGCAGGTGACTTCGCCGATCGCGTACAGGCCGGGGATCGACGTCTTCCCGTGTTCGTCCGTCACGACGCCGCCGCACATGTAGTGAGCCGCCGGCACCACGGGAATCGGCTGCACCGCCATGTCGATGCCGAACTCGCGGCACGTCGCGTAGATCGTGGGGAACCGCTCGACGAGGTACGCCTTCCCCAGGTGCGTCATGTCGAGGTGCACGCACTCGTCACCCGTGCGCTTCATCTCAGCGTCGATGGCGCGCGCCACCACGTCACGCGGCGCGAGCTCGGCCAGCTCGTGGTACCGCTTCATGAACCGCTCCCCCGTGCTCTTGAGCTTCAGCTGCCCGCCTTCACCACGCAGCGCCTCGCTGATGAGGAAGCTCTTCGCGTCGGGGTGGAAGAGGCAGGTCGGGTGGAACTGGTAGAACTCCATGTTCGCGATCTGCGCGCCCGCTCGGTACGCCATCGCCACGCCATCGCCCGTCGCGACGTCTGGGTTCGAGGTGTAGAGGTACACCTTGCCCGCGCCGCCGGTCGCCAGCACCGTCACTTTGCCCAGGAACGTCTCGATGCGGCCGTCGTCGAGCAACACGTAGGCGCCCTGTACGCGCCCGCCCGGCTGCCGTTCACGAATGAGATCGATCGCCGTCGAGTCGGGGAAGAACGTGATGTTCTTCTGCTCGTCACACGCCGCCAGCATCGCGCGCTCGACCTCTTTGCCCGTGACGTCGCCGGCGTGAACGATGCGCCGCTTCGAGTGCCCGCCTTCACGCGTGAGATCGAACTCGCCGTTCGCGCGGCGGTTGAACTCGGCCCCCATCGCCACCAGCGCTTTGAGCCGGTCGGGGCCCTCCTTCACCGTGATCTCGACGATCGACTTCTTGTTCAGGCCGGCGCCCGCGACGATCGTGTCTTCGACGTGCTTGTCGAACGTGTCGTCGGGAGACAGCACCGCCGCGATGCCGCCCTGCGCGTAGACGGTGTTGCCCTCCGAGCGGCTGCGCTTCGTGAGCACTGCCACGGTGCCGTGCTTCGCCGCCTCGAGGGCGAACGAGAGACCTGCGACGCCACCACCCATGACCAGGAAGTCGAAAGACCGAG
>JAEUJR010000854.1 GCA_016793585.1 Archangium sp. | reverse complement strand
TGTTCCCAGTGGCGCTCCCGCCGCGGCTCAAGCTGCCGCCCGAGGCCTACCTCGAGTGGAAGTGGGTGCCGCGTGAAGAGACGAAGGCGCTCGGCATGAGCTCGGCCATGGAGTCGGCCCTCGACGAGGTGCTGCCGCTCGAGGCGATGAAGGGGCGGCGGCCGAAGAAGAAGTGAACCGCAGCGCGTTACGCTTCTCTTTCGCGCTCCTGCCTGACGCATGTAGGGTGCTTTTCAGATTCACGTGCTCCCCGCCCGGTTTGCATCGTTGTTGCTCGCCCTGCTCCTCGCCGGAGCGGCGCCCGCACACGCCGACACGCCCGTCGACGTGAAGGCCGCGATGCCCCTGCTGCTCAAGGTGCTCACCTACGACGTGAACTTCGACGCCCGCGGCGTGGGGCCCTTCGTGATCCTCGTCGTCAGCGCACCGGCGCAATCGAAGGAGCGCGAGCGCCTCGTCGTCGAGCTCAACGAGCTGGCCGCGAACAAGGTGAAGACGCGGCCGGTGAAGTACGTCGGCGCCGACTTCGTGAACGAGGCGCAGCTGCAGAGCGAGATCGACAAGTCACACTGCTCGGCCCTGCTCGCGCAGCCAGGCATGCCGCTGGGTCTCGTGAAGCAGGCGTGGGAGGTCACGCAGGACAACCAGCTCTACGCGCTCGCCCTCGAGGCCGTGCTCGTCGAGCAGGTGCTGCCGATCGGCGTCTCGATGAGCGGAGACAAGGCGCAGATCATCATCAACGAGAAGGCGTCGCGGGCCGTGGGCGTGCGCTTCGAGACCTCGGTGCTTCGGCTGGCCCGTGTGATCCAGTAAGCGGCTTTCATGCCTCGCCACCAGAAACGCTTTGACGGGCAAGTGCCTCGTCTTTAAGGTGATTTTTCAATGGAACACCCGCTCACGCAGTATCTGCCGATCGCCATCGTGTTTGGCCTCGCCGCAGTGATGGCCATCGCCATTCCGTTCATCGCCGGCATTCTCGGCCCGAAGTCGAGCACCCAGATCAAGAACGAGAGCTTCGAAGGCGGCAACGCTCCGATGGGATCGGCACGTCAGCGCTTCGCGGTGAAGTTCTACGTCGTCGCCCTGCTCTTCATCGTGTTCGACGTCGAAGCGGTGTTCCTCTACCCGTGGGCGGTCAACTTCCAGGCGCTCGGCTGGTTCGGCTACATGACGATGCTGGTCTTCGCGGCCACGCTCGTCGTCGGCCTCGTGTACATCTGGAAGAAGGGCGCGCTGGACTGGGAGAGCTGAACCACATGGCTTCTGAAATCGACGCACCCATCATCACTACCCGTCGCGAAGAGGCGACCGGCTTCATCCAGAAGGTCGTCTCGAAGGGGCTCGGCTGGGCGCGCAAGTACTCGCTCTTCACGTACCCGTTCGCGACCGCGTGCTGCGGCATGGAGTACATGTCGGTCGCCGCCGGCCGCTACGACATCTCGCGCTTCGGCGCCGAGTTCCCCCGCTTCTCGCCGCGCCAGGCCGACCTGCTGATGGTGATCGGAACCATCAACCTGAAGCAGGCTCCGATTCTGCGCCGCGTGTACGAGCAGATGACCGAGCCCAAGTGGGTCGTCAGCTTCGGCGTCTGCGCGAGCTCGGGCGGTTTCTACGACAACTACGCGGTGCTCCAGGGCATCGACCGCGTGATCCCCGTCGACGTCTACATTCCCGGCTGCCCGCCCCGCCCCGAGCAGGTGCTCGACGG
>JAEUJR010000842.1 GCA_016793585.1 Archangium sp. | reverse complement strand
AGAACCTTGGTGCGCTCGCCCGAGAGCAGCGTGTTGATGGTGGCGCGGCCGCGCTCCTCGAGCACGTCGATGTCGTCTTCGTTGCGCAGCGAGAGCGTCAGGGCGCCGAGCTCTTGCGCGAGCACGAGAATCTCGGCCTCTTCGGGAATCACCAGCAGCGAGACGTTGGCGTACTCACGCTGACCGTCGGGCACGAGGTTGATGTTGGTGGTGCCGGTGATCTTGCCCGTCGCGAGCACGATCACGTTCTGCAGCAGCGTGACGGCGACCTGCTCACCCGTCGCGGGGTCCTTGAAGGTGCCGATGATGTCGACGTGATCGTTCGGGCGAACCCAACCACCGACCGACTGCGCGCCCTTGGTCTCGATGGTGACCGCGCGGGCCTTCTTCTGCACCTTCGTCGAGAGCCGCTCGGCGGCCTTGGTCGTCTCGAACTGGCTCCAGAGCAGCGGGTCGCCACCCTGCAGGGGCACGAGCACCTTCTGGTTCACGATGTACGAGGCCGAGTCGGGCTTCACGACCGATGAGGTGACGAACTGCTCGGGAATCGAGCGCTGGCTGATCATCTCCATCGTGACGACGGTGCCTTCCGAGATGTCGACGGCGGCGACGACGACGGGCACGAGGTTCCAGCCCTTGCGAACGTCCATCTCCTTCTTCTTCACCGCCGAGTACGCGATCACGCCTGCGACGAGGCCGAGACCAAGCGCGACGATGAGCGGAGTTTTGCCTTTGAGCATGTGGGGAGTTCTCCGGGAGGGAACGTCAGCGAAGAGTATTTTCGCGGGGAAACGCGGAGGCGATGCTAGCGACCGCAAATCCGCGGTGTCAAAGGACAAGAGGCGTGTGGCGCCGATGTCGGCAGGCATCGCACAGCAAGGCCAAAGACGCCTCAGTGCGCAGCGGCGGGCAGGTCAGCCGGCTTCTTGTCTTCGCTCTCGAAGTCGACCGATTTGCGAGCCGCAGGAGCGGGGGCCTTGAGCTGGGCCTTGCGGCGCTGAGCGACCTGCTGGGCGGCGGCCGTTCCGCGGAACTCCGAGATGAGCAGATCGCAGAACTGCTGCGCACGATCGTACTCGCCGAGCGCTTCGTAGCCGTCGCACGCGCTCTTGAGGGCTTCGGCGCGGGCGTACCCGGTGGCTCCCGCGCTGAGGGCACGAACGGCAGCCGCCACCTGGCCACGACGATCGCCCTGGTTCGCGGCAGCGCGCGCCTGGCCGAGCTGCGCCTCGACGGCGAGCTGCTGATCGCGCTGACGGCGCAGGCTCGAATCACCGACGCTGCTCTCGGTGACGGCCTGAGGCGCGTCGTCCTCAGCGGCCGCCTCGTTCGCCGAGGGCCTGGGCATGATTCCGTAGTTGCTCGCCACCTTCGCCTTCTGCGGAGCCATGGGCGCGGGCTGCGACGGCGCGACGGCGGCGGGGGCGACCTGCACTGGAGGCGGAGGTGGGCCTGCCTGCGAACGGCCCTGCTCTGCGTTGCCCTTCGGCGCGTCGACGACCTGGCCGTACGTCACGGTGCCCGAGCCGTACGAGCCCGCCCCAGCCGACACGCCATAGCCAGGCGGCGACGAGGTGCCTGTCATCGACTGCTTCACCGAGGTGCCATCGTTCAGCTCATCGCCCAGGTTCAGCTTCTCTTCGGTCTTCGCCACCTTCTTCGCGTCTTTGGCGACGTCTCCGACGTAACCGCCTCGGCTGTTCGCGTAGTCAGCCACGAGCCCGCCCCGCGCTTCGGCTTCTTTCGCCGGAGCCTGACGTTTGCCCTCAGAGGGGCGCGCGACTGCTGCGGCAGCGTTCTCGCCACCCGCGCCGCCCTTCTTCCCCGCGAAGGCGTCGAAGTCGCTCGGCTTCTCAGCGCGTGACTTGTCGTTCTTCGCGAGGGAATCGTCGAGGCGCACCTGCTTCTGCTGCGGGGCCTTCTCGCGAAGCGCGTCGGTCTTGTTGGCGTACTCGTCGGAGTTGGGATCGGCCAGGCCCCGTTTGCCCGTGCGCTCGTCCCACACCTGAGGCTCTTCTTTCGGCTCGGCAGGCGCGACGTCTGCGGCTGGCGAAGCAGCGACCGGAGCCGGCGCCGTCTTCGACGACTCGAGCTTGCGGGTCTCTTTCTCGGCACCAGCCACGATGTCCATCGCCGACTGCGGCGAGTCTTCGGAAGCGCGAACCGCGACGACACCAACGACGAGCAGCGCGGCCGCCGACGCGAAGGCGAAGATCCACCGGCGCCATGGGGCCTGTTTCTCGGCCTTCGCCCGGCGCGCGTGTTGATCGGCGTAGGCGAGCAGCGACTCGAGGCCGGCGTCGGGCGCTGCGACCATGGGCAGCGGGGCGAACACCGATCGCACGCCCTTGATCTGCTCGAGCGCCTGGCTGCACTTCGCACAGGTGCGCACGTGCGCGTCGACGGCAGCGGCCTCGTGGGCCGGCAGCTCGCCGTACGCGTAGTCGAGGAGCTTGTCCTCGTATTGGTGCACACCCGCATTCATCGTCAGCCCGCCACCGTTCTCGAGGAATCCATCGTTTCGCCTTCGACTCCGAACTCACCCAGCTTCTTTCGTAACCCTTCGAGCGCGTACCGCATGCGGCTCTTCACGGTGTTCTCGTTCACGCCCGTGACCTCGGCGATCTCCTTGAAGCCGATGCCGTGGTACTCGCGGAGCAGGAAGACCTCTCGCTGCTCGGCGGGCAGACTGGTGATCGCGCGTTCGAGCAGTGGCCGCAGCCTGGCGTTGTGCGCGGCACGATCGGGAGTGGCACCGCCCTCGTCGGCGACCAGCTCGCCCTTCGTGCGACCCTCGAGGCCCTCGTCAGCCGATGCCGGAGCATCGAGCGAGTCGGTGGCCCTGAAGGTCTCTTTCCGCGCGCTGTCCACGCAGAGGTTCCTCGCGATCGTATAGACCCAGGTGGTGAACCGGGCCTTTGGCTCCCATTCGCTGCTGCTGCGCACCACCTTCAGCCACGTCTCCTGCAGCAGGTCCTCGGCACGCTGCCGATGACCGACATAACGCAGGATGAAATTGAAGACCGGTTGCCGGTGACGTGAGACGAGCGTGGCAAACGCTCGGGCGTCACCCGACTTGAACGCGAGCATCAGTTGCTCGTCGGCAGTCTGCGGTCCCAACCTTTTCCTCGTTGTGTCGCACCCTCTTCAACGAGCGGCGCGCCAAGGTGATCTACCCACGACGTGAGCGGCGGTAAGTCACGAGAATGACAGGCAACGCAACCGCTGTCACCAACACGAATTGCGCCAGCAACACCGCCGGAAATGGCCGCTGGAGGTGGATGAACAGACTTCTCGCCAGTCCCAGTCCCAGGAGCACGCCGGTGAACGTTCGCCACGGGTTCGAGAACGCGTGCGGTTTGAACCGCCCGATCGCCCAGTCGAGCGTGGCGGGCAGCGTGAGCGCGAGCACCACCTGCAGATCCCACGCGTGTTCGAGCGGCGCCCTCGACGCGAAGAGCACCACGAGCGCGACGAAGAGCGTCGGGTAGACGCCGAGACACCGCGCACAGACCCGGAACGGACCGAGCCGATAGCAGCGGTGCCACTCGTCGGGCGTGTGGTGGCTGAGCCAGAACATCAGCCGCTCCGAAAGCAGGCGACGAGGTGGGCGCGGGCCTCGAGCGTGGGCGTGACGAGGCAGGCGTCGGTCGCGAGTGGGCAACGCGCTCTGAACGAACAGCCCGGCTCAGCGGCGATCGGCCGATCGACCGCAGGCTTCACCGCGTCGGACACGAGCGACCGGGTGTACGGGTGCAGCGGAGACCGAAAGACCTCGTCGAGCGTGCCCTGCTCCACCACACGCCCGGCGAAGAGCACCGCGACATGGGTCGCCAGCGCGCGAATGACGCCGAGATCGTGGCTCACCAGCACGAGGGTCAGCTGGCGCTTCGTGCGCAGCGTCGTGAGCAACTCGAGCACCTGCGCCTGCACCGAGACATCGAGCGCGCTCACCGGTTCGTCGAGCAACAACGTCGACGGATTCAGCGCGAGCGCGCGAGCCAGCGCGATGCGTTGCTTCATGCCCGCGGACAGCTCGTGCGGCCGACGATCGAGCACGTCGGCGCCCAGCTGAACATCTGAGAGCAACCGCACCAGCTCGGCCGCAGACACTGGCCGCCGGTGAACCTCGAACGGCTCGCTGAGGCTGGCTCGAATGGTGAGGCGTGGGTTCAACGCGGCGCTGGGATCTTGAAAGACCGGCTGCACCGCGCTGCGGCGGCTGGCGAGTTCACTCCAAGAGAGCTTTGCGAGCTCGGCGCCGCTCCACGCCACGACACCAGCAGAGACCGGCACCAACCCGAGCCACGCCTTGAGCAACGTCGACTTGCCCGACCCGCTCTCGCCGACGACGCCCAGCACCTGCCCGGCGTCGACCGACAACGACACGTCCTTCACGACGTCGTGGCGGCCTCCCGGGTAGCGAACCGAGACGTGCGAGAGCGACAGCAGGCTCACGAAGCCCCCAGCGGGTGATGACAGGCGACGCCTTCGACGAACGCTGGCTGTTGCGAACACTGCCCCGAGCGCCGACCGCAGCGCGGCTGAAACCGACAGCCGACTGGCCGCTCTCCAACCGACGGCAACGAGCCGGGCAGCACCTTCGCGGGGCGGCTGCCATCGAGCCGCGCGGCCAGCAGCCCAGCCGTGTAGGGGTGCCGGGGCGAGGCGAAGAGCGACTTCGCGGGAGCCTGCTCGGCGACGCGGCCCGCGTAGAGCACCGTCACCCGATCGGCGATCGCCTCGGCGGCAGCGAGATCGTGGGTGATGAAGAGCATCGCGAGCTGCCGACGGGTGGTGAGTTCACGCAGCAACGCCAGCACGCCGTGACGCAGCGACGCATCGAGCGCGGTGGTGGGTTCATCGACGAGCAGCACGCGCGGGTCTGCCGCCAGCGTCGCGGCCAACAGCGCGCGTTGGCGCATGCCGCCCGAGAGTTGATGGGGGTAGCTGCGCGCCACGGCTGAAGGCGCCGAGAAGCCCGCCTCGCGCAGCAGCGCCTCGATTCGAGCGGGGCGATCGCCTGCGCCAACGCGCGCGACGTGCGAGAGCACCTCGTCGAGCTGTGCGCCGATTCGCATGACCGGGTCGAGCGAGCCGAGCGCGTCTTGCGGCATCAACGCCAGCCCTCGGCCACGCAGCGGCGCAGGGTCGCGAACGTCGTGCCCGTCGAAGGTGAAGCCGCGCCACCTCGCACGCAAGGCAGCGGGGAGCAGGCCGCAGAGCGCGAGCGCCGTCACCGACTTGCCGCTGCCCGACTCGCCGACGAGCGCGGTGATGGTGCCTGCTTCGAGGGTGAAGCCCACGCCGTCGAGCAGCGAAACGCCGTCATCGAGCGAGACCTCGAGCCCCTCGAGCGCCAGCACGCTCATGACGTCACGACTTCTTCGCCAGCGCCTCGAGGATCTCGGCCTCGGTCACGAGCCCCTTGAGCACCAACGCCTTCACGGCTCCGACGATCAACCGCGACGGCGGCACGTCATCGAGCTTCCCGGTCCACTCTGCGGGCTGCAGGACGAACCCGGGCGCTGCTTCAGGGGCTGCGGGCGCACCTCCTGGGCCAAGCCATGACGGAAGTGACGAAGGGGGCTCGGCTGGCGCTGGTTCTGGCGCGGCGATCGGCTCGACGGCCGGTTGGGGCTCTTCGACAGCCACCGACGGGGCCGCTTCGGGAGGAGCCGGCTCTGGCGGCGGTGGGAACTCGAACGGCGCCGGCGCTGCGGGAGCGGGCGGCTCGGCGAAGAGCCCTTCAGCCGGGGCGCCCGCGTCGAAGAGCGGCTCCGCGTTGTCGGGAATCGACTCGAGCGTGGAGTCGGCGGGCAGCTCTTCGAACGAGACGGCCTCTTCGACGTCGCTCGAGAAGGCGCCGGAAGCAACGGGCTGGGGCGCCACGCCCGTCTCGGCGAAGAAGTCGTCGGCGGCCGCAGGGGCTGGCTGCTGTGGGAAGTTGCCAGAGGTCTCGGTGAGCGCGACCTCGAAGCTGCCAGAGCTCTCGACGGCGGGCGCCGGCGCTGGCGCGCCAAAGTCTCCCGAGCCCTCGTTCAACGCGACCTCGAAGGTGCCCGACGACTCCCTGGGCGCGTCACCGAAGTCGCCCGAATCGGTGAGGGGCACCTCGAACGTTCCCGACGACTCCACCGCCGGAGCCGGGCCGAAGTTGCCTGACTCGGTCAGCGCGACGTCGAAGGTCTCGGGCGCGGGCGCAGGGCCGAAGTTGCCCGACTCGGTGAGCGCGACCTCGAAGGTGCCAGAGGACTCGACGGGCACCGGCGCGGCTGGCGCGTCTTCTTCTTCGACCACCATCTCTTCGACCGACGACGTGAGATCGAACGTTCCGCTCGGAGACGACGTCAGGCCCTCGTGCGCGCTCTCGATCGAGACGTCGTCCGACAGGGCGTAGCCGGGCGCGGGGCTGGGGGCGATCGACGGCGGCGGCTGCGGCCTGGCAGCGACGACCGCGGGCGTCGACTCGAAGAACTCGGGCTCCTCTTCTTCGCGCCGCGACGACTTCGGCTCGGGCACGGGCTCGTCGAGCAGCAGCTCGGCGTCGGGCGGAATCGAGTCTTCGAACGGGCTCGGCGACACCGGCGCGATCGCCGGCGGAGGCGGCAGGTCGGCGGTCGACGGCGGTGGCAGATCGAGGCCCGAGAACAGCTCGTCGCCCAGTGGCGCGGTCGCGTCGAGATCGAGAGAGCCGAACAGCTCGGCGGCGGTCGGCGCATGGGCGGCGCGGCTCGGCGGCGGCGGAGCGGGGAGATCGACCGACGTGCCGCTCAGCCCCGCGTGAATGGCGTCGATCTCGTCGCTCGCGGCCACGTACCGGGTGACTCGCTTGTTCATCGAGACGCGCAGCTCTTCGACCGCGTCGGCGTCCGACGGGTCGGCCATGGCGATCGACATCGCGTCGCCCGTCACGCGAAACGGCACCAGCCGGTGTTGCTGCTGAAACTCGAGCGGAATCGTGCGCAGCACGTCCGAAGGAATCGGCGGCAGCTGAATGAAGGGAATCGCGTGCTGGGTCGAGAGCGCCCGCGCGAGCTGCGTGGGGGTGAGCCGACCGAGCGCGACGAGCAGATCGCCGACCCGCGCCGGCTCACCGGCCGTCTGATCGTTCAACGCGAGATCGAGATCGGCCTGCGTGACGACGCCAGACGCGAGCAGAATTTCACCGAGCTTCTTGCGCATCGTCCCTCAGCGCTTGACCTTCGCCAGGTACTCGTCGCGGGTGAAGACACCCTTCTCGATCAACAGCTCGACCATCGCCTTGAGCGCTCCGACCTCTTTGCGCTGGGCGTCTTCGATGGCCTTGAGCATCTCAGACGGGCTCTTGCCGCCGATGGAGGCAGTGGTGGCCTGGGCCGGCACGTCGGCGAGCGAGGCGGTGCGGGCCGCGGGAATCGACTCCTTCGTCGCCTTCCGCTCGCCCTGCTTCTTCGCCGCCATCTCTTCGACGTTCTTGATGATCGTGTGGCCCTGCGAGTCGACCAGCTTGAAGCTGCCCTCGACGTCGTCGATCTCTCCCGAGCCGTCGTAGAAGCGGGCGAAGGCGCGGGCGATCGCCTGGCGCCCGGCAATCTGCGGCACCACCTTGCAGCGCGAGACCGAACGCAGCGTGTCGAGGTGTTTGATGTTCTGCGGCTCGGCCATCGCGACGACGAGCGACTTGCCCTCGTCACGCAGCTGAATGGGCAGCGCCACGAGATCGCGCGCGATGTCGGGTGGAATCTTGGCGCGCACGTGCGGCGGCACGCCCTGCACCGCCTCGAGGTTCACCGCCGGAATGTTGAGCTGCTTCGAGAGCGCCTTGACCAGCATGTCCTCGGTGACGAGGTTCATGCGCACGAGGATCTCGCCGAGCCGGCCGCCCCACTTCTGCTGCTCCGCCAGAGCCGCCTTGAGCTGACTCTCGGACACCACTTTGGCTTTGACGAGCAGATCGCCCAGGCGAATCGAAGGCATGAACGAGCGCAGTGTACCGCCTCAGGCGCGTCCGTCGAATCTTCGCGCGAGGCCCTTCCCGACCGCCTGCGTTGCGAGCACGAGGGAGGCGATCGCCAGCCCGGGAAACACCGCCAGCCACCAGGCGCCGGGGGTGATCAGGTTTCGATGGGCCTGTTGCAACAGCTCGCCCCAGCTTGCTGCAGGAGGGGTCGCGCCAAGGCCCAGGAACGACAACGCCGACTCGAGGAGCACGGCGCTGCCCACGGCGAAGGTCGACGAGACGACGACGGGGCCGAGCGCGTTGGGGACGAGGTGGCGCAGGAGGACTCGGGCCTCGGAGGCGCCGAGCGCCCGCGAAGCCAGCACGAAGTCGAGGCCCTTGAGCCGGAGCACCTCGGCCCGAACCAGCCGCGCGGCTTCAGGCCAGCGGGTCAGCCCCAGCACGAGCACCACCGCCACCACCGACGGCCCGCGCAGCGCGGCCACCACGACGATGAGGAAGAACACGGTGGGGAACG
>JAEUJR010000652.1 GCA_016793585.1 Archangium sp. | reverse complement strand
TCTCGGTGAGCGTCGTCTTGCCCGCGTCGGGGTGCGAGATGATCGCGAAGGTGCGGCGACGGGCGATTTCTTTGTCCTGCTCGGAGCTCATGACGGGCCTGCCTGTACCACGAAGGGAGCACCCGTCGACGGGCACGAGCCTGAACGACTGACCGTCAATCGGCCGACGACGGCGGGGCTGACGGGGGCTGCGGGCCGGGCGCCTCGCAGGGCCGCGTGAAGCCACACGACTCGAAGGTCATCAGCTTCACGTTCTCGAGCGGCTGAGCGCCGACCTCGATGGTCCTGAGGCACTCGCTCCAGAGCTGGTCGAGGCAGGCGAAGTCGGGAGGCGTCGCCGTCATCGGCCGCACGCTCCCGGGCGGGAGCGGACGTTTCGCGGCCTCACTCGGCGGCACGTCGCTGCGCTCGGCCGGCACCACGCACCAGGTTCCCGGCGTCAGCGAGAGCGAGAACCGACCTTTCTCGTCGGTCGTCATCGTCGGCGCCGTGGGCACGACGGAGTTCTTGGTGCCGGGCTTCACCACGAAGCGCGCCTTTGCATGAGGGAGCACGCGCTGCGCTTCACCACGCGGCGGCATCGCGCCCCCGCACCAGGGCTGGGTCACCTCGGCGACTCCCGAGACCCGCACCGGCTTCGGCTCTTTCGCGAACGAGACCGCCGCCAGGCTCACCACCACGAACGCCACGCGCATGTTCACTCCGGTGCAGGGCTGTCGGGCCACACGCCCACCCACTCATTCGCGAGCGTGTCATCGAAGAAGCGAATCCACGAGCGCGTCGGCAGCTTGCCTGCTCGCAGCGCGTGCCCGATGCGCTCGAGGGCGGCGTCGACGTCGGCGACGACGAGGTTCAGGTACGAATACCGCGCTCCGGTTCCCGCGCCGATGGTGCGCCCCAGCGGGCCGAGCGCCGCGTCGACCGCCTCTTCCATGGCGAGCGTCGAGCTGAAGCCCTCGTCCGAGAAGCCGTCGGTCTGCACGTAGAGCAGCGTCTCGCCGTGGCGTGAGAAGCGGCACGACGAGAACGGCACGCCACCGATGCTCGCGCTGAGCAGCTCGAGATCGGCGGTGCGTGTGGTGTGCAGATCGAGCTGCCGCCCGCCCTGCCGTGTTCGGGGGTCGATGGTGACGACGGACCAGTTGGCGTCGGTGCCGACGCGCGACGAGACGAGCAACCGGCCATCGGGTCGCGCCTCGTGTTGCCTGCGCTTCGCGGCGGCGAAGGCGTCGACGAAGTCACCGACCTGAACCCGGCTGGAGCGGCCAAACAGCTTCGACAACAACGAGCGGCCACCAGGCGCCACCGCGCCCACCCAATCGGCCATCTCGTGTTCGCCGAGCAGCCCCTTCGTCAGCCACACCGCCGCTTCATGTTCGGCCTCGGTGGCGCCGTTCCACGTCACGCCGAGCAACCCGTGACCGAGCGGCTCGAGCTCGGCCGTCCACCCCGTCGCGTCGACGCCGAAGCGGCCCTCGACGGTTCGCAGCGCGAAGGTGGTGAGCTCGGCCGGTCGCGCGTTCAGCACGTCACAGAAGAGCCCCTTCGGAGCGAGGGCGACGATTCGGTCCACCAGCGGCTGCAGCTCGCGTTGCTCCTCGCAGGTGACAATGAAAGCCCAGCGGCCCGAGGCCTTCGTGAACTCCCAGAAGAGGTGGTCGTCGATCGCCTTCAGCCGCGGAGACACCCACGCCTCGAGCTCGAACTTCACGCGCTGCGCGAACAGCGCCTCGATCTCCTTCGCCTTCGCCTCGAACGCCTGCCACCACGCCACGATGCGAGCGTCGACCTCGGCCCGCGCCGCTGCCTCCGAGCCTGCTGGAAACCGCCACCGCAGCCGCATGTGCCCTCCCCGCACCACGCAGCCTACGTGGCCCTTTTTCCGCAGTCGCCGAAGACCGGAACACGCACGCCCACTTACGCGCTGGCACGACGCTCGCTTTGGAGTCCGTGCGGGAAGCACCTCCCTCCCAGAAGGAACGAA
>JAEUJR010000790.1 GCA_016793585.1 Archangium sp. | reverse complement strand
CACCTTGCGCCCCGTCATCAGCGGCAGCGTGTACGAGATGATGGCGAGCACGAGCATCGCGTACGCGCCCCAGAAGGCCATGTGCCCGTGCATCGCGGTCACCAGCGTGCCGTGCGTGTACAGGTTCACCTGCGGGAGCGTGTGCGCGAAGCCCAGGAAGCCCGCGCCGACGAAGCTCATGAAGGCGCAGCCCACCGTCCACAGCAGCGCGACGCGGTTCGGGTGCGTTCGGCCACCCTTCTTCGCCATCGTGAACGCGTAGATGGCCATGCCGAGGAACGCGAGCGGCTCGAGCGCGCTGAAGACGCCGCCCACCATCAGCCAGTACCGCGGGGTGCCGATGTAATAATAGTGGTGCCCCGGTCCCAGAAGGCCCGAGAGGAACGTGAAGCCGACGATGACGTAGAGCCACTTCTCGATGATCTCGCGGTCGACGCCGGTGAGCTTGATCAGCAGGTACGAGAGGATCGCGCCCATGATCAGCTCCCACACCCCTTCGACCCACAGGTGCACGACCCACCAGCGCCAGTAGCTGTCGACGGTCTGGTTGTCGGTGGGAATCATGCCGGGCAGGTAGAGCAGCGCCGCCGCGAGCAGGCCGAAGAAGAGCACCATCGAGGTGGTCGACTTCTTCGGGCTCTTCCACACCGTCCACCCGATGTTGCCGATGAAGAGCAGCACGTCGATGACGACGAGGAAGTCGAGCGGGCGCGGAATCTCGAGAAACTTCCGGCCCTCCCACCAGTTGAGGTGAAAGCCGATGATGGCCGTGACGCCGGTCACCACGAGCGCGACGAGCTGCACCCACGCCAGCTTCGGCCACGCGAGCTCACGGTCGCACTCGTCGGGAATGATCCAGTACGCGGCGCCCATGAAGCCGGCGAGCAGCCACATCACGAGCAGGTTGGTGTGCGTCGCGCGTGCGGCGTTGAAGGGAATGACCGAGTGCAGGCCGTCGTACCCGGCGTGGGCGAAGCCCATGATGAAGCCGTAGATGACCTGCAGCGACAGCAACAACATGCACGTCGCGAAGAAGCCCCACGCGACCTTCTGGCTCTGGAACTTCACTGGGCGACCTCCTTCAAGGTCTTCTGCGAGGAGAGAAAGGTGACGAGCTCGCCGAGCTGCGCGTCGTCGAGGGGCAGCTTCGGCATCTTGGTGCCGGGCTTCACGGCGCCCGGGTCTTTGAGCCACTTCTCGAGGTACGCCGCGTCGAGCCGCGTGCCGACGCCGTCGAGCGCAGGCCCCACCGTGCCGCCGAGCCCGCCGAGCGCGTGGCAGGTGACGCAGATCTGCGAGAACACCTGCGGCCGCTGGGCCGATGGAGCCGCCGCCACCAGCACCTGCGCGGGCGCTCCCAGGGTCGGCTTCGCGGGGAAGCCGTTGAGGTCGACCTTGCCGGCCCACTCGAAGAACGCGACCAGCGCCTCCACCTCGTCGTCGGTGAAGTGGTAGTTCGTCATCTTCCGCTGCCCGGGAAACATCGCCTCGGGGTCCTTGAGCTGGGAGCGGATGAAGACGGGCCCGCGCCGCTCGTACACCTTCGTCAGCTCGGGCGCGTAGTAGGCGCCTTCACCGAAGAGCGTGTGGCAGCCCATGCAGTTGTTGTCCTCCCAGAGGTGCTTTCCGCGCTTCACCTGGTCGGTGAGCGCCGCGGCGTTGGTGCGCCCGGGTATCTGCTGAAACGTGTCCCACGTGAGGCTGAGGAAGACGGCCAGGGTGATGGCCGTGCCTCCGAGGAAGAAGGCCTTCGCTGCCGATTTGCTGAGCATGCCGCGGCGCTCTTCAGGCTTCGTGCCAGCCAGGCGCCCCCGAGCGGCGTGCCGAAGGCGGGCGACGAACACGTTCCACGAACTTCCATTCTGGAACACCCAGAAGAATACCTGTTCATACTTGAATCAGCGTGAGCCCGGCTTCTGACGGCGTCAGAGCTGTGCGCGCAGCGAGAGGAAGCCCCACGTCGAGGGAGCCGCGCCCCGCCCGACGCCGCTCGCCTGCACCGCCGCCATGCCACCGGGCACGAAGACCCCGAACGCGCCGGCGGCCGAGACGACGTTCGTGATGGGCACGGTCACCGACAGGTCGAGCTCGTTGCCCATGACGCTCTCGGTGCGGGTGGCATCGGCCGCGATGAAGACGGCGCCCGAGGCGGCGTACCAGGTGCCTCGCGGGTCCCACGCGCGCAGGTGGTGAACGTCGAGCCACACGTGCAGCCAGGGCTCCTTGAAGCCGACGGTGCCGCGCGCGCCGACGACGTTCTGCCAGGCCGCGTAGTCCATGAAGCCGAGGTGCGCGTGCCCCGTGGGGAAGAGCTGGTTGAAGGTGGAGTCGACGCCATCGCCCGGCGTGCCGTCTCCCGTCGCGGCGGCGAGCTCGGCGAAGACGTAGAAGCCGCTGTTCGGCAGCGCGTACGTCGCGCGGCCCGCGAAGGCACCGGCGAGAATGCGCTCCTTCGCCGAGGTGATGCCGGTCTGCAGCGCGCCCTCGCCGAGCAGCGTCACCGGGCCGATGGGCAACAGGCCGCGCGTGCCCAGCGTGAGCCGGTTGTGGTCGGGCCTGAAGCCGGTCGCTGCGGTCGAAGGGTCTTCGAGCAGCCCGAGCGCGTACGCGTCGACGCCTGCCTTCCCGTGGCGATACCGCGCGTAGAGCCCGGTGAAGTACGTGCCCGAGTTCTGAAAGCGCGAACCGGCAGCATCGGTGAGGAAGGTCGGCGGCCGCACGAGCATGCCGAAGCCGTCGACCGTCACGCCCGCCGGCAGCGTCGCCCGCAAGAACACACCGTCGAACGCGCGCGCGGTCTGCGCCCAGTCGAGGTTGCCGATGAGGCGGTCTTCTCCGTACGAGAGCTCCTGCCGGCCGACGCGGAGGTCGAGCCAGCCCAGCTTCACGTCGACGAACGCCTGGTGCGCACCGACGGCCGAGAGCAGCGCTGCGGTCGAGGGCTCGGCTCCGAAGCTGCGCACGTCTTGAAGCTCGAGGAGCACGCCCACCTTGCCGAACGCCGAGCCGCGCGCCGACACGCGGGCCCGATGGTCGATGCCGAAGGCGAAGTCACGTGCGGGCGTCGAGAAGTCCTGGTCGTTGCGGGCCTCGGCGCGCGCGAAGTACTGCAGCCCCACGCCGAACGAGAAGTCGCGCACCCGCCAGCGCAGCGGCCCGTCGTC
>JAEUJR010000788.1 GCA_016793585.1 Archangium sp. | reverse complement strand
ATCGCGGCAGAAGTTCCGCCGCTGAAAACCGTTGATTTCGTGGAAAACGAAGGTCGATTCCTAACCCCGAACAGGGGCTCCCACAAGGATCAGAACGCCTCTTTCTCGACGCTCTTCTCGACCTTGGGAATGAACGTCTCGGCGCGGTTCAGCTCGTCGAAGTTCAAGGTGGAGCGCTGCAGAATGTAGAACGCCTGAGGTTTCTGAATGCGGCCCTCGACGGTGATGGCGTCGAGGCGAATGACCTTCTTCTTCTTGCCGCCACCCGCCGGAGCCTGCGCGAGAGCCGCAGCGCTGACCAGCACCACCATCGCCATCACCAGACGCATTGCGGGCCTCATTTCTCGTCGTCTCCGAGCTTACCGCCACCTGCGGGCGGTTTGGGAGCGGGCGCAGGCTCCTCGTCGGTCAGCTTGGCAGCCGGCTTCTTCTTGGCGTCTTCCGCTGCCTTCTTCTTCGCTTCGGCCTCTGCGGCCTTCGCGTCGGCAGCGGCCTTCTTCTTGGCCTCGGCTTCGGCCTTCGCAGCCGCCTTCGCGTCCTCGGCAGCCTTCTTCTTGGCCTCGGCTTCGGCTTTCGCAGCCGCCTTCGCGTCTTCAGCGGCCTTCTTCTTCGCGTCGGCTTCGGATTTCGCGGCCGCCTTCGCATCTTCAGCGGCCTTCTTCTTGGCGTCGGCTTCGGCCTTCTTCGCGTCTTCCTCAGCCTTCTTCCTGGCGTCAGCTTCGGCCTTGGCTTTGGACTCCGCCTCCGCTTTCGCGGCAGCTTCAGCATCGGCCTTCGCTTTGGCTTCTGCTTCGGCCTTCGCCTTGGCCTCGTCTTCCACCCTCTTCTTTTCCTGCTCGATCTTGCGAAGGGCGTCCTTCTTGTCGCGCTCGCGCTTCCGCTCTTCCTTCTCGATGCCCTTGTTCGCGTCCTTCAAGTACTGCTCGACGCGATCGTCTTTGCCGCCCTTGGCGCGATACTGGTTGAAGTAGTCGATGGCAGTGCGGAAGCGCTGAACGGTGTCGGTCGTGGGGATCTCGGAGTCGAGATAGGTGATGCCGAGATTGAAGTAGATGTCGACGTAGTCGGGCCGCGCCTTGAGCACCTTCTGGTACGTCTCGATGGCTTTCGGCAGTTGCTGCTGGCCGCGGTAGGCCGAGGCGAGGTTCAGGTAGGCCAGCGTGAACTCAGGCGCCGCCGCAACTGCCGCCTCGAGCTCGCGGCCGGCCGCTTCGTAGTCCTGGTTCTCGATCAGCACCGCGCCGAAGGCGTTGCGAGCCTCGGCAAAGTCCGGCTGAAGCTGCGCCGCGAGCCGGAACGACTCGACAGCCTGTGGGCGCTGCTTGAGCTTCAGGTACGCGAGGCCGAGGTAGTACTGAGTGGTGGCCTCTTCGCGATCGATGTCGCGGGCGTTCTCGAGCACGAGGCGAGCGAGCTCGACCTTGCCCTCCTTCAAGTAGACCTGCGCAAGCAGCTGCATCGCCCGCACATTGCGCTCATCGGCTTTGAGCACCTTCTTCGCTTCAGCGGCAGCCGGCTCGTACTTGCTCTGCTGGAGCTGCGCGTAGACGAGCGCGATTCGGGGCCCGAGGGCTGCGGGGTTCTGCGCGATCGCAGAACGGAGCTCGGCGTCGATGTTCGGGCAGCGGCGGGTTCGGCACGAGAGGCGCGCCAGACGATCCCACGCGGCGTCTTGCACGACGTTGATGCCCAGTGCTTTGCGGTAGGCCTTCTCGGCGCCGTCGAGATCGCCCTTTCGCTCGGCGATGAGGCCGAGGTTGGTCCACGCGTGGTCGGCCTGAGCGTTGCGGTCGAGCACGTCGCGGAAGCCCCGCTCGGCGACGTCGAGGTTTCCCTGTTTCAGCGCCTCAGCCGCTTCTTTGAAGCGCGCACTCGAGGCGGCGTCGAACTTCGGCTTCGGTGGCGGCGCTGGTTCAGCGGCAGGCGCGGGTTCAGCAGCCGGAGGCTGGCCACCCGTCGCCGGTTGCTCTGCTTTCGGTTGAGCGGGCGCCGGCGCGGGCTCGGCAGGCGTCTTCTTCGGCTCGTACGGAACCTCAGGGGTCTCAGCGGGCGGAGCGGTGGGATCGCCTTCGGGCTTCTTCTCGGGCGTCGTCGCGCAGGCGCTGACGAGCACGAGCGCAGCAGCAAGAACGACGGGGTTGGCGCGGAGGCTTCTCACTTCTCGTCCTCCGACTTGAGCTTCTGAGCGGCAGCGCGCTCCTTTTCACCGTCGATGGTACCGACCGTGCCATCCGAGAACGTGCCATCACCCTCGATGAGCACCTTCGGCTCCTTGAGCACCGGGTAGTCCTTCGGGCGGAAGCGGTTGAGGGCCTCGAGGGTCTTCTTCGTCCACTCGTTCGAGATTCGCGCCTTACGCGCCTCAGCGATGGTGGCGGCGTAGTTCTCGACTGCCTTGTCTTCGAGGGCCACCGTCTGGGTCGCGAGCATGTCCTGGTAGGTGACGACGGCTTCGTCGCCGAGCCGCTTCACTTCAGGAGGAACCGGTGTCTCGAGCACGGCCTGCGCGAAGCGCTCGAGGGCGTAGCCCTTGCGGTAGAAGGCGGCGAGCGTCCACTCCACGCGCTTGTATTTGACGACCAGGTCGTAGGCGGCGTTGACCTTCTTCACCGACTCCTTCTTGTTCTTGAGCGAGTTCTCGAGCGCCTTGCCTGAGCCGGCGATCTTCATGCGGTCGAAGTCTGCGAAGACGACCTCGGCAAGCTGGAAGCGGCTGTACGCGGCTGCTTCAGCAGCGATGGGGCTGGTCTCGGGCTTGAGCGCGCGGCGGTCGAACTCGTCGGCGGCCGACTCCCAGGCCTTGATGGCGTCTTTGTCCTTGTTGAGCTTGTCGTAGGCGTCGCCGATGCGCTTCTTGGCTTCGACCACGAGCTCGGTCTGCTTGGTGTCCTTCGAGAACTTCTGCACGAACTCGTTGAGCGCGCCGATCTGCTTGTTCCAGTCTTGCGTCTTCTCGTAGACGACCGCGGCGACGAACTGCGCCTTCGGAGCCTCTTCGCTCTTCGGGTAGGCGTCGGCGAAACGAAGGAACGCGGCGGCCGCCTCGTTGTAGCGCTGGAGCGCCTCGAGCAGACGGGCGGTGTTGTAGAGCGCGTTCTCGCGATCTTTCGCCTGCGGGTAGTCCTTCACGAGCTTCTGATACTTCTCGATGGCCTTGTCGTAGTCGTACGACTTCTCGGCGTTGACGGCGACGCGGAACAAGGCGGAGTCGGCGAGCTTCGACGTCGGGTACTCGCTGAAGATGCGCTCGTAGATTCGGAGCGCGGAGTCGAAGCGCTGCACGTTCTCGTAGCAGACGGCTGCGTTGTTGAGCGCCTTGTCGGCGAACTCGTGCTTCGGGTCGGCCTGCACGAGCTCGATGTATTTCTTGGCCGCCGCGTCGTACTCGCCCTTCGCCATCAACTCTTCGGCGCGCTTGAACTTCGCGCCGAGGTTGAACTTCACGAGCTCGGTGCCGAGCTTCGACTTCGGGTCGATGACGTCCTTGTTGGCGAGGAACTTCTGGGAGAATTCTTCGACCGCCGTGAAGTTCTTCTCGATCAGGTACGACTCGATCGTGAGGTTGACCGCGTACTGGGCGATCTCGGTCTTCGGGTAGCCGGCGATGATCGCCTCGAAGCGCTTGCGCGCCTCTTCGAACTGGTTGTGCGTGTAGAAGATCTCGGCCGCTCGATACGCGATGCCGGGGGCCTTCTCGTCGCCAGCCTTCACGCGCGCGAGGAACTTGTCGGAGTTGTCGACATAGCCCTGTTCGGTGGTGCTGAGAGCGACAGGCTTGGGCAGCGGCTGGCCCTCGGCGTAGTCCTTCGACGTGAGCACCTTCGCGGCCGGCGTCTGGCCTGTCTTGATCTCGAGGTCGAGCTGCTTCTGCCACGCCAGCACGGCCGAATAGGCGGCGTCGTTGAGATACTTCACGTCCTGGCTCGAGTCGCGAACCGCCGCGTAGTGCTTGGCAGCGTCGGCGAACTGGAACGAGTTGTAGAGACACTCGGCCCAGTAGAACTCCATCTCGTACGCGTTCTTCGAGCGCGGGAAGCGGCCGAGGTACGACTGGTACGCCTTTGCAGCGGTCTCGAACGCGGCCTTCGCCTGCTCGAACTTCTGCTCCTGCTTGTAAACGAGCGCCTGCTGGTGATGGTAGATGGCGGTCGAGTACAGGCTCTTCTCGGCGAGCTCGCCGGCGGCCAGCACCACGTCGGGGTCGCGTTTCCACTTCTCGTGCCACGGCGTGCCGGGCACGAACATGTTGGCGAGCTTCGACGACTCGGCGAACGCCTCCTCGAGTTTGCGGTCGCGCTCGTACGCCTGAACGATGCGCTGCTGAATCTGCGGCGCGTCTTTGTTCAGCGGGTCCTTCTGCAACACGAGCCGGTACGCCTCGATCGCCTCGGGGTGCTTGGTCTGATCGAAGTAGACGTCGGCCATGCGGCGGTAGATCTCGGCCTCGTACGGGCGGCCGCCGATCTTCGCGAACATCTCCTGCGCCTTCGCGAGCGAGCCCCACTTCTCGTCGACGAAGCTGATGGCGGTGTACTGGAGCGCCTCGGCCCGCAGATCGCCGCCGACCTCTTCTTCACCCTTCTTCTTGGCTTCCGCCTGGTAGAAGTCGGCGAGCATGAAGAACCGGCTGACGGAGTCATCGAAGCGGTCCATGCGGTAATAGACCCAGCCCAGCTTGTAGAGCGCCTTGTCGTAGAGCGGGTGCGTGGTGTCGGCGATCGCGTGCTCGTAGGCGTCGGCGGCTTTCGGGAGCGCATCAGGAATGTCGTACGCGTCGAAGTAGTACTCGCCGAGGCGAACCCACGCCTCGATTGTGAACTTCGACTTCGGGTACGCCGCGATCAGCTGTTCGTAGGCGACCTTCGCGTTCTCGAACTTCTCCTGCTTCTCTTCGCAGTAACCGAGCAGGTAGTACGAGGCGTCGTTGAGCTTGTAGGCGGGGAAGTCCTTGATGAGGCGCTGGTAGAGGGCGATCGACTTCGAGAAGTCGATGCGCGGCTCGGGCGGCGGCGTCGGGTTCTTCTCGGGGTCGAGCTTCTTGAGGCTCTCTTCGTAGTCGCGCATGGCGACGGTGTGGTCGTCAGACGAGCGCTCGTAATAGAGCTCTGCCAGACGGAACATCACGTCAGGCGTGTACCGGGCGTCGTTCGGGTAGCGCGTGAGGAACTCTTCGAACGCCGAGATCGCGTCGAGGCGTTCTTTGCGCTCGAGCACTTCGAGGTCTCGAATCGCCTTCTCGTACGAGTTGGCGAGGGTGTTGCGCTTCTCTTCGTACTTCTTCTCGATGAGGAGCTGCACCTCGCGCTTGAACTCGCGCGACTCTTCTTCGTAGGTGGCGAGGGCCTGACTCACCTCTTCGAGCAGCCGCTTCTCCTGCTCGGTGCGACCCATGCCTTCGTAGTAGCGGGTCTTCGGTTTGGCCTCGGCGGGAGGCGTCTCGGCCTTCGAGTCCGTCGCACCGCCCGACGGGGAAACGGTGGGCATCGACGGCCCGAGCACGCCCGCGTCGACGGCGACGCCAGCGTCGGCCTTCTTGTCGGCCTTCTTCGTCTGCGCCTCGGCCACCCCCGCGAGGAGCACGGCAGCCAGCGACCACGTGAGGAGGGAAGACGTCTTCACGGTCAATCCACGTCCTTCAGGACTTCCTTGAACTCTTCGTCGAGCTGCTTGAGCTCGCGGTCCTTCGCGGCCGATTTCTTCTGGATGTCAGCGGTCTTGTCCTGCTTGCGCTGGAACGAGACGTCGACGACGCCGACGTCTGCCTTGAGCACGAGGTCGTAGAAGCTCTTCTGCACGCGGCGGAAGCTGTCGAACGCGATGCGGCCGACGAGGTTGCGCGTCTCACCGGTGATGGCGTCGGTGTCGCGCGTGAAGCCCTCGAGCAACGTGGCTTCGGCGAGCACCTGCTCACGAAGCTTCTGGGCGCGGCGCTGCACGCGTTCACGAATGGTCGTCTTGGCCCGCGCCACACGATCCTTGAGGGCGTCGGCATCGGCGCGAACGACGTCGATGCGGCCGAGCAGGCGGCGGCTCTCGTCGGGGAGTCCGGCGCGGAGCTGGTTGTAGATGACGCGCTCCTGGTCGAGCACCGAGGCGTACTTTCGACGCAGGGCATCTTCGCCGCTGACGGCCTTGTCGGCGTTGTTGCGCTCGGCAGCGAGCGTCTTTCGCAGGTCGTCGATCTCGGCGAGGGTGGCGTCGATGCCGTTCTGCTCGTTGGTGACGCGCTCGAGGAAGGCTTTCTCGTCGTCGGCCGCGGCCTTGTTGCCCTTGCGCTGGGCGCGCGTGTCGTCGACGAACTTGCGAATCGCGACCAGCTGCGCGGCCTGCGACTGCAGCTCGATGCTGAGCTGAAACGCCTGTTTCTCGAGCGCGTCGATGGTCTTCTGAATGCGAACCTTGCGCTCGGAGATCTGCTCGGTCGTGGTCGGCAGCGTGTCGATGCGGGCCTTGAGCGCCTTCTCTTCGGCGCGCGCCGCGTCGAGCTGCTGTTGCTGCTCGGCCGACAGCTTGCCGCCGACGAGCTCACCTTCGATGGCCGTGAGCTGCTCTTCGGCGCGCGTCACGGCGGTGTCGACGGCGGCCGCGCGGCTGTAGCCCTCCTGCAGCAGGGGGAACGAGTCGACGCCACGCTCGTCGAGCGACTTGAGAATGCGGTCGGCGATGTCTTTCGACTCGGCCAGGCCGCGGCGGCTCTCGTCGAGCGCGTTGGTGATCGACACGGCATCGGCGACATCTTCACGGGTGCTGGCCCACTTCAGCGCAGCAGGCGGGAGCAGCTTGGTGACGTCGAGGCTCTTCTCGTTTCGGGCGAGCAGCTCGTCGAAGTACGCCACGGGGTCTTTGTTCACGGTCAGCAGCGCATCGATCTCGTCGCGAACGGGCGCGTACTCGTTGATGACGCCGTTGTACGTATCGAGCGCGTCTTCGTACTTCTGCAGCTTCTGGAGCAGCGTGCCCTGGAGGATCTTCGCTTCAGGAGCGAGCACCGAGTTCTCTGCGACGAGCAGAAGCACCTCGGTCGCGTCCTTCGCCTTGCGCAGCTCGCCCTTGCGCACGTAGCACCAGGCGATCTCGTACAGCGAGTCGGGGAAGTTGTCGGACTGCTGCGGCACGCGCGAGTAGTGCTCGACGGCTTCGTCGTACTTGCCGACCTCGAAGTAGACGCGGCCCAGCGAGACCTCGGCCAGCTCCTGAACCTGGCGATCGCGGGCATCGCGCGCCGTCATCTTCGTCACCTGCGTGAACGACTCGATGGCCTTGTCCCACGCCTTGAGGCGAACGTGGCCCACGCCGATGAAGTAGATGCTCTGCAGCCGCAGCGGGCCGCCTGCTTCCTTCGCGAGGCCATCGAAGACGGCCTGAGCCTTGGGTACGCGCTCCTCGACCGAGAGATCGTCGCGGCGGAAGAGCCACTTGCCATAGACGTACGAGAGCTCGGCGGGCAGCGCGCCTCCCGAGAGGCCACGCGCCTGGGTGATGTAGTCATCGACGCCGACGAAGAAGTTCAGGCGGCCTGCGATCTCGAGGTACCGCGCGAGCGCCTCTTTGTAGTGCTTGCCGCGCAGGTCGAGCAGCTGACGCAGGTACAGCCGCGCGCCGAGGTAGTTCTTCATCTCGTACAGCGAGTCAGCCAGGTAGTAGAGCGCGTCGACGTAGCGAGGCGTCTTCTGGAAGTCTTTGTTCGCGACGAGGTCGTAGAAGAGCACCGACGCGGTCGCGTTGTCGCCGAGCAGCTTGCGAATCTCGGCGTCGGAGTAGCGCTGCAGCAGCGCGGCTTCGTCGCTCGGCTCTTCGACGAGCGTGTACTGCCGCTCGACGAGCTCGACGTCATTCGACGCCGACTTGACGAGGCCCGCGGCAGTCTCGGTGCGGCCGGTCAACTCGGTGATCGACGGCTGCGCCAGGGCCGGAGCAGCGAGGAGCGCGCACACGACGAGCGCCCGCCACACCGCGGGGACAGCGACGATGGCCCTGTACGAGGCCCGACGCACCAAGGAGAAGCCCTCGACGATTGCTACGGGTTGGTTGCCGCGCCGGGCTGCGACTGATCACCAGAAGGAGCGCTGCCCTGCTCCTTGGTGGTGCTGATGTCGTAGCGAATCGCGGGCTTGTCCTTCATCTCGGCGGTGATTCCGCCCTTCTCGTAGCCGACCACCTTCACGGTCGTGATCTTCCCGCCTTCGGCCGTGAACGTCTGGTTCGAC
>JAEUJR010000642.1 GCA_016793585.1 Archangium sp. | reverse complement strand
AGCCCGCTCTACATGGTCGAGCTCGCGTGCCGCCTCGTCGAAGCGCTTCGGCAGCCCCAACGCCATCGCCTTCAGATACGAGCGCTGGCCGGGCACGAACAGTTCGGGCGCGATCACCGGAATGCGATCGATCTCCTTCAGCGCCTCCTCCCCGCGACCCAACTCGACCAGCATTCGCGCGCGAAAGAGTGACGCCTGCTTGCCCGAGACCGCACGCGAAGCATCGCTCAGCGCCAGCGCGCGTTCGAAGTCGCACTGATCGGCGGCCATCATCGCCAGATCGAGCTGCCCGACGATCGAGACGACGGCGAGAATCATGAACCGGTACGCACCGACGTGATGCGCCAGGGAAAGCCGGGAATGGGGTCGACGACCGGCCCGCCATCGTCGTTCGCGGCCCAGGGCAGGGTGCCCAGCAACACGACGGCCGTGTCTTCGAGCTGCTCGAGGCGCTTCTGATTCTGCCGATGCGCGGCCACCGCGCGCCGCCGCCGAATGAACGCGGCCACCATCAGCACCGACGCGATCGTCCAGAGCAGCGAGCCGCTCATGAAGAGCACCGGCCACCACGGGTACCGCATGGCCACGTGCTCGAGAAACGCGTGCTCCTCGAGATCGAGCGAGGTGTGGAACGCCCTCGCGAAGGCCTGCTCGAAGATCACGCCCTGGCCCATCAGGTCGATCAGCTCACCGAACTGCTCGGGGCCGTGGCGCGCGAAGAGAAAGGTCACGAACTCAGCGCTCTGCGCGTACGCGACCTCGACGTCTTGCGGCCGCTCGGGGAACCCCTCACGCAGCGCCTCGAACGGGTAGAGCCGGTTCGTCGCGATGGCGATCGCCATCGTCGAGTAGTGCTCGGTTCGAAACTGGCGCTCGTGCGTCACCATCTGCGCGACGCCCTCCTGAAACCAGCGCGGCCAGCCCTTGCCCAGTCTCCCCAGCGCGATGTGCACCAGCTCGTGTCGGAGCGTCGTCTTGCCTTCCGAGGTCGCGATCGTGCGCGCGTCGACCAGCACCACGTTCGCGTCGGGCCACGCCAACGCGACGGCCCAGCCGGGAGGCCGTGACCCGGGGAGCGCCATGGCCTCGTACTCCTCGCGGCCCAGCGCCACGCGCACCTCGGTCGAGCCCTTCCAGTCACGCCCGATGAGCTGCGCCACCTCGTCGCGCAACGTCTCGAGCTCGGGCGCGAGCGCTCGGGCAGGCTGTTCGGCCCGCTCGGAGGCGACCAGATGAAAGCGCGCCGAGTCGAACGTCACCGTCTTCACGGGAGCGGCCGTCGCGAACGCGGGCAGGTCGATCGGCCCCTCGGCGGGAGGTGGTGACGACGCCAGCACGGCTGTCAGCAACGCGGCGAGCATGTGCTTCACCATCAAACGGCGAAGTGGCCCTGTCGACCAGTGCCCACCCGAACGGTGTGCTTCAGCTCGCGAGCTTCAAGACGGCGTCGAGCTCGACTCCGGTGACCCGAACGCGTTTCCGCCGCGACGAGTCGCCTTCGATCAGCTCGACGGCCGACTTCTTCGTGCCCAGCTCGTCGCTCAGGAACTCGATGAGCGCGGCGTTGGCCTCACCATCGACGGGAGGCGCCGACAGCGCGATCTTCAGCCGCCCGTCGTGTTCACCCACCACCTTCGTTCGCGAGGCGCGTGGTTGCACGAGCACGCTCAGCTCGACGCCGCCCGCGACGGCCTTCGCCCAGCTCATTCTCCGGTCTTCTTCACCAGGTAGGCGACCTCGGCGCTCGGCTGCTCGGTCTTGAAGGTGTCGAGCAGCTTGCGGTGCGACTCGATGGTCTGCTCCAGCTGCGCCTCGAACTGCACCTTCTGGCGGCGCAGCTCGGCGATGTCGCCCTTGAGCTCGACGATGCGGTTGCTCGCGGTGGCGACGATCTTCTCGGCCTGCAGCTCGGCCTCGGCGAGCTTCACCTCGGCCTCCTTGCGCGCCTGGGCCTTCACGTCCTCAGAGATGCGCTGGGCGGTGACCATCGTCTCTTGCAGCGTCTTCTCACGCTCGAGGTGCGTCTCGAGGCGCGACTGGGTGCGCTTGAGCTCTTCTTTGAGCGAGATGTTCTCGCGCACCACCTCTTCGAACTCGCTGGCGGTCAGCTCGAGGAAGCCCTCGACCTCCTTCTTCGAGTAGCCGCGGAAGCTCACTTCGAAGCGCTTCTGGCGGATGTCGAGCGGGGTCATCTTCATGGCGTTCGTCCTCGTTCACACGGCGTGCAGACTCGCGACGGAGCCTGCCTCGCTCTCACTGCTTTTCCAGAAAGCTGTCGCCCAGCTGCTTGGCGCGGTGGGTCGCGGCTTCGACGGCGTCGATGAGCGTGGTGCGCAGCCCGCCCGCCTCGAGCGTGTGCAGGCCCGCGATGGCCGTGCCGCCGGGGCTGGTCACCTGATCCTTCAGGGTGCCGGGGTGCGCACCGGTCTCGAGCAGCAGCTTCGCCGAGCCGTAGACGGTCTGGGCTGCGAGCTTGAGCGCCACGTGCCGCGAGAGCCCGACCTTCACGCCCGCGTCTGACAGCGCCTCGATGATGAGAAAGATGTACGCGGGGCCACTGCCCGAGAGCCCGGTCACCGCGTCGAGCAGCACCTCGTCGAGCACGTAGGTCGTGCCGACGGCGTCGAACATCTTCTTCGCCAGCTCGAGATCGGCGGGCGTCGCGTGTTCTCCACCCGAGACGGCGGTCGCTCCGAGGCCGACCAGCGCAGGCGTGTTGGGCATGGAGCGCACGATGCGGGCGCCACTGCCGAAGCGCCGCTCGATGGCGGCGATGGGCACGCCGGCGGCGACCGAGATGACGAGCTTCTTCGCGTCGATCACCGGCGCGATCTGCGTCAGCAGCTTGTCCATCGCCTGCGGCTTCACGGCCAGCACCACGATGTCGGCGGCACGCGCGGCGGCCACGTTGTCGAAGCCCACCGTGATGCCGTGCGTCTGCTCGAGCTCAGCCTTCTTCTCTTCGCGTTTCACGGTCGCGGTGATGTTCGACGGCTTCTCGCCCGATCGAATGAGGCCGCGAATGATCGCGTTCGCCATGTTGCCGGCGCCGAGAAAGGTGATGCGCTGGTCGATCACTGCGTGCCTCCGCGGGCGAGGGGGACTTCCAACATGATGCGCCGGCCCAGGTTCTGAACGCCGGTCGGCAGCGTGGTGGTGCGCGGCACCGAGGCGATGAAACGAATCGCCGACGCCGTGTTCTGGAACGGCAGGTACTCGAGCGCCTTGAGCTTGTGCGCCTCGGACAGCGACGGGTGCCGAATGATGTTCGAGAGAATCTCTTCGGCCCTCGGGTGACGAATGGCCCCGATGGCCCGAAGCGCCGCCCCCCAGATGCTCGGGTTGGGGTCGAAGATCATGCCAGCCAGCGGGTTGAGGGCGCGGGCGTCACCCAACAGGCCCAGGTCTTCGATGGCCTGCGTGCGCACCTCGAGCGGGTTCGGCTCGGTGGCGAAGAGCAGGCCCCGCAGCAACGCCACGTCGGGCCCGGCTGTAGGTGCAGGTGCGATCTTCTTCGGCGCCGGGTCCTCGTCGTCCTTCGTGTTTCCGAACGCCGACTTCTTGGGCTGCGCGAGGGCCGGGGCAGCCAGACACAGACAGGCAAGCAGAACGGGGAGACGCATGGCGATGCTCATGATGCCGGAAGGGAACAGGTGGTCGGCCAGAAAATTGCCCCCCGATCACGCGGGGGTACAACCGGTCACAGACCTGTAGCACAGCGGAGCGAGCCCTTTGATGCGATCGGCGAAGTCGGTGACCCTCGAGAACGTCGATGTCGAGTGCACCCACTGCGGCGTGACGATGTCTTCGTCCACCGGAGGCGGCGGCACGATTCGGTACTTCCAGTGCCCGAAGTGCCAGCGCTGGGTCTCGAGCATGTACACCGAGGTCTTCCGCGCCGACACGAAGGTGCGCACGCGCTCGGCGGGCCAGGTCGCGCCGACGGCGAACGTCTTCGGCGGCGTGAAGGAGCGCCTCGAGGCCTGGCTCAAGAGCCTCGACTCGAAGAACCCGTACAGCGTGCTCGGCTGCCTCGAGAGCGACAGCGACGAGGTGATTCGTGATCGCTACCGCGCGCTGGCCCGCAAGCACCACCCCGACGCAGGCGGCGACGACGCCACCATGCGCTCACTGAACGAGGCGTGGGAGACGATCGTGCTCGAGCGCCGGGCGCAGTCTCCGTACGCGATTCGCCGCGCCACGCTGGCCCACTCGGTCGGCTGAACGTCAGCGCCCGAGCAGCTCCCGCACCTGGTCCATGAAGTCGGCCTCGACGGCGTCGATCACGCCATCGGCCGCCATCAGCGCTTCGGCGCTCGCGATCACCGCATCGGGCTTCGTGCGTAGCAGCGTCACGTTCGGCTGCGGCAGCGGCTTTCCCCGATCGAGGTGATCGAGCAGCACCGCCATGATCGCCTCGGGCACGTGCCACGCGGGGCCCAGCTTCGCGACGAACGCCCGCTCCTTCGGGTCGAGCTGATCGTCGGCCCACGCGACCTGGAGCAGCAGCTTGAGCGCTTCGGCGTTGAAGACGGGGTCGTTCGACGGGGCAGGGAGCATTGGGGCGAACGATACATCGCGTTGCGAGCGCCGAGGCAGGCCGCTAGTCCGGGCCATGGCATCGATCGGCGAGAAGGCCCCTGACCTCACCTTCGTGGGAGAGCACGGCGCACCCGTGAAGCTCTCGGAGTACGTCGGCAAGAAGACCGTCGTTCTCTACTTCTACCCGAAAGACGAGACTGCCGGCTGCACCGCTCAGGCCTGCTCGTTTCGCGACTCGTATGAAGACTTCAAGCAGGCGGGCGCCGAGGTGATCGGCGTCTCGGCCGACGACGCCGCCAGCCACGCGAGCTTCAAGTCGCACCACCGGCTGCCGTTTCTGCTCCTCTCCGATCCGGGTGGGGTCGGCGCGAAGGCCCTGGGGGTGAAGAAGACCTTCGGCCTCATCGCCGGCCGCGTCACCTTCGTCATCGATCGCGACGGAATCGTGCGTCACCGGTTCGATTCCCAGATCCGCGTCAAGGAGCACGTCGCGCAGGCGCTGATCCTGGTCAAGCAGCTCGAGTCGCGCCCAGCGGCCTGACGCTTGCTGTTCTTCGCCACGAACCCATGAGCGTCAGCATGCTGGCGCAGGAGTCGTGACGATGAAGGGCACCATCGTGAAGTGTCTCGAGGCGCTGGCGAAGTCGAAGGGTGGAGACGGAGCCTGGAAGGCGGTGATGGAGGGGGCGGGCCTGCCGGCGCACACGATCATCACCCCGACGGGAACGGTGGCCGACGGTGACGTGCTGAAGCTCATCGGCTCGGCCGCGAAGACGCTGAAGATCACCGCGCAGGCCGCGATGGATGCGTTCGGCGAGTACTGGTCCACCACCTACGCGCCGGGTCTCTACAAGGTGTACTTCGAGCGAGCGAAGTCGACGAAGGAGCTGCTCATGCTGCTCGACGACATTCACGTGGCGATGACGAAGTCGATGGCTGGCGCCGCGCCGCCCCGCTTCCGCTACGAGGACAAGGGCAAAGAGCTGGTGATGCACTACTCGTCACCACGCGGGCTCGTCGCGCTGATGCCCGGCCTCATTCACGGCGTCGCGAAGTTCTATCGCGAGAAGGTGACGGTGCGGGTCGATGGCTCGGCCGTTCACATCGCCTTCGCCTGATCGCCCGCCAGCCCGGCGCGGAGCAGGTAGCGCCAGAACGCGAAGCCCGTGCCCACGCCGAGCAGCAGCTTGAGCGGCCAGGGGAAGAACGCTCCAGGGCTGACGAAGCCTTCGACGATGCCGATGGCCACGAGGAAGGGGCTGCAGCCGAGCACGAGCTGCACCGCCTTCGTCGCCCGCTCCCGGAGCACCACGCCGCGTGGCCGTTCTCCCGGTTCGATGAGCGCGTGCCCGATGACGAGCCCGGCCGCTCCGGTGATGGCGATGATCGAGAGCTCGACCGGCCCGTGCGCCGACATGAACGAGAGCATGGTGCCCGCGACGTCGTTCTGTGCGCAGGCCGCGAGAATCGCCCCCACGTGCACGCCGTTGTACACGAGCAGGAACACGGTGCCGGTCGCCGCGGTGATGCCGGTGGCGAAGGCCGCGAAGCAGACGCGCAGGTTGTTGGTGAAGATCGCGATGGCGGCCTCGGCCGGGTGCAGCTGCTCCAGAATCTGGTCGGTCCACAGCTCACGCCGCTGAATGTGATCGAGGATCGTCGGGTCGAGGATCAGCGCGGCGCCATTCGGTGACAGCCACACCGTGGTGAGCCCCAGCACGAGCCCAAGCCCCATCAGCGCTGCCGCCGCCTTCGTGTAGCCCATGGTCTCGCGCGCCACGGCGGGGAAGGTGCGCGCGTAGAAGGTGATGACGCCGTTCAGCCGCTCGCCGCTGCGTTGGTAGATCGCGCCGTACGCCTGACCGCAGAGCTGGTTCAGGTAGCGGTGCACGTCGGTGCCGCCGAAGAAGGCCTGGGCGTGCGCGAGATCGGCCGAGGCGCGGCGATAGAGGCGGTCGACCGTCGAGAGATCGGCCAACGTTACGCTTCGCCCACGCAGCCCGACGAGCAGCTGCTCGAGCAAGCGCCAGTCGCCCACGCGCTTGACGACGAAGGAGCCGAGGCCGCCCGGCTGGTCGCCGCTGCCGAACGACTCGAGGAACGCGCGAACCGCCGCTTCGTCCATCGCAGGGTCCTTCGCTCCAAAGCGGGCGCAGAGCTGTCTGCCGATGCGAAGGCGTGCGTCGTCGTCGAGCGAGCCCATGCGACTCAAGAACGACGTCACCACTTCGAGGTCGGCGGTGCCGAGGGTGCGCTGGGAGCGCGCGGGCGTCTTCTCGTAGCGCGTGAGATCGAAGTCCTCCTCGCGCACGAGGATCGTGCCGGCCACGATGTCACCGAGGCGCCGGTGGCGGCGATCGATCAGCATCGTGATGACGCCGATGGGGTAGCAGCCGGGCAGGAAGTCGATCAGCCGCAGCAGGTTGCGCACCGCGCTCTCGAACGCGCCCACCGGCGAACCGTCGGAGCGCACCACCCGAATGCGCATGAGCCGCTTGCCCAGCGTCTGCCCGCGCCACAGCACCTCGAGGCCGGTCCAGTAGACCCAGATGGCGATGAAGAGCAGCAGCAGCCCGGCCGCTCGCTCGAGGCTCGAGAGGCCCTGATACACCTCGAAGGCGCTCGGCCCGACGAGGGAGTAGCCGAAGTAGAGGACGAGGGCCGAGCCGAACAGCATCGCCACGTCGATGGCGTACGCGAGCGCACGAAAGCCGATGCCGGCGACGGGCAGCTCGACCGACACCCGCTCGGGCGTCGCGACGTCGATGCTGGGAACGAGCGCGTTCTCGCTCATGCGGCGAGGTTACTTCGCGCGCTTGAGAATCGCGCCGAAGAAGGCGTCGGTGCCGTGGCGGTGCGGGAACAGGCGCAAGAAGCCGTCGCGGCACGTCTTCGCTGCCAGCTCTTTGCCCAGCGACCGTTCGGCCGGCACCAGCGAGTACTCGGGGTGCCTGCCCAGGAACCACTTCACGACGTCTTCGTTCTCGTCGCGGAAGTAGCTGCACGTTCCGTACACGAGCAGCCCCTCGGGCTTCACCAGTGGGCAGAAGCGCTCGAGCAGCCGCTTCTGAATCTCGACGTGCTCCTTCAGGGAGTCTTCGGTGAGGCGGTAGCGCGCGTCGGGTTTGCGGCGGAAGGTGCCCGAGCCGCTGCAGGGCGCGTCGATCATCACGCGGTCGGCCTGGCCCACCAGCGCGGCCACGGGCTCGAGCGCCTTGTCGTCGTCGGTGATCGGCTTGATGCGAACGTTGTGCACGTCGGCGCGGCGCGTGCGCTCCTTGAGCTCTTCGAGGCGGCGTTCACCGATGTCGAGGGCGTAGAGATCACCGCGGTTCTTCATCTGGGCGGCGAGCTGCAACGTCTTGCCGCCCGCGCCCGCGCACGCGTCGACCACCTTCTTCGGCGGCGCGTCGACCAGCATGCCGAGCAGCTGGCTGCCCTCGTCCTGCACCTCGAAGAGGCCCTTCTTGAAGGCCTCGAGCGAGTACACGTTGGTGCGCGTCTCGATGAGGATTCCCAGCGGAGAGAGCAGGGTGGGCGTGACGCGAACGTCCTCCTGCTCCAGCGCGGCGATGCACTGCTCCCTCGTGCCACGCAGCGTGTTCACCCGGCCCACGAGCGGCCCACGCACGTTCATCGCCTCGGCGGCCGCGAAGGCCTCGTCACCGACCTCCTCGACCAG
>JAEUJR010000754.1 GCA_016793585.1 Archangium sp. | reverse complement strand
CCCGCGAACGAGAGCCGCTGCTCACGCTCGAGCCAGAAGACCTCGACGCCGGTGCTGGCCCGGCGGAAGACGATGACGGCTGACGCATCACGCGGCGGCTTCCCGGGAGGCGGCGGCGGCAGGCCCGCGATGGCTTCACTCATCGGCGTGCGCTCCGGTCAGCTTCGCCACGAGCGGCTTCGCGATGTCGACCTGGTCGGGCCGCACGAAGATGCGAGAGAGCAGCACGGCTCCGGCGAAGCGTTGGTAGAGCGGTGTGTACGCCGAGACCTCGGTGAGGCGCCCGCTCGCGGAGTCGTGCACGAAGAGCGACGGCGTCTCGCCTTCGTCGGTGTACCGCGACAACACGCCTCGCGACTCGAGCGTGAAGTGCTCGACGTTCGCGGCGTCGAGGGCCTTCGAGATCTCGGCCATGTCGTAGTCGGTGTCTCGCTCGGTGAACTGCGCGACGCGGCGAAAGCCCTTTCGCGTCACGATGCGCTCGGCCCAGCGGTTCTTCGACTTGCGCAGCGTCGTCCACAACGAGACGTCGTCACACCAGAGGAACGCGTCGGGGTCGGCGGGAATCTCGAACTCGCCCGGCGCCTCCTCGTAGTAGCGCTTGAGCATCCAATCGAAGCTCACCGAGGTGTGGTGGTAATAGACCGAGAGGAACATGTGGTACCGGCTCAGCAGGAAGTCTTCGAACGCGAAGACCGCTGCCTTCGAGAGCGCCAGCACCGCCCGCCCGTCACGCTCCGCGCACCGCAGGTTCTGCAGAATCCACTCGATGTCGTACCGGCCGTAGTTCACGCCCGTGTAGAACGAGTCGCGCTGCAGGTAGTCCATGCGGTCGGCGTCGAGCTCGCCCGACACCAGCGCGCGCAAGAGCGGCGTCCAGTCGAGGCCGCCGTCGCGAAAGCCCTCGACCCCCGCAGGCAGGCGCCCCGTGACGAGGCCGGCGATGAGCTCGGGCGTGATGCCGTGGCGGGCGTAGACCTTCGTGAGAATCGGCGTGAGCGAGCTGTCGAGCAGCAGCCTGGCCGTGAAGTCTTCGTGCGAGGCCTGGCCCGAGTCGTCACCCGTCCACGCGGGGAGCTTCAGCACCGAGCGCTGCGGCGCGATGGACTCCGACGCGTGGGACAACGGCATGTGGCCGAGGTCGTGGCAGAGCACCGCCAGGCGCACCGCGGCGCGGAAGCGGTCTCTGGAAGCCTCGGTCAACGTCGAGCGGCTGGCGACCGCGTCGAAGAGGCGCGAGGCGACGTGCATCGCGCCGAGTGAGTGGGCGTGCCGGGTGTGTGTAGCGCCGGGGAACGCGAGGTCACCGAAGCCGAGCTGCCGCACGCTGCGCAGCCGCTGGAAGAAGCGGCTGTCGATGATGGGCTTCTCGTCGTCGGTGACCGTGATGGAGCCGTGAATCGGGTCGCGAATTCTCACGGGCGAAGCGATAGCAGCATCGCCGCGCCCCCGCACCGCTGTGTCACTTCGCCTTGACGAGCTTCGGCCCCAGCGCCGTCGGCCGCTTGTCTTCAGCGCCCATGTTGCCGTCGGCCGGCCGCGCGCCGAGCCACATCGAGGTGCCGTCGACCTTCAGCAGGTCGTACTCGCGGCCGTACTTCTCGACGCTGGCGACGAACGAGCAGCCCGTCTTCGACACGTCCTTCGCCTGGTTCGGCACCAGCCCGCAGCCGTCCATGCCGAAGTTCTTCGCGACCGCGGCGTCGGCCTTGAGGGTGATCTTCTTGCTGGCGAAGTCGAACGACGCCTCACTCGCGCCGGGCACCGACTCGGAGGGCTTCGTCGGCTGCCACGGCCCCTCGAACTCCATCGAGACGAGCGGGGTCTTCAGCGCCTGGTCTGCGTGAATGGTGAAGGTGAGGCGCCAGCGTTTGTCGGTGAAGGTGAAGTCGCGGGTGGCGAACGAGCCATTGCCCAGGTCTTCGGCGGCTTCGCTCTTCCACCGGCCGGTGGCCAGCTTGCGAAGGTCTGGAGCGGCTTCGACGAACGACGACAACGAGAGCACGGCGATGAGCAGGGCGCGGGTCATGTGGAGTCTCCGGGGTTGAACGGCACGCCCACCCTGCGCCCGGCCTGCACATGACGCCACTGCATGGTATCGATACTCGACATGAACACCCTTCATCAGGTCGACCTGAACCTGTGGGTCGTGCTCGGGCACCTGCTCGAGACCTCGAGCGTGTCGGACACGGCGCGGCGGCTGGGGCGAACGCAGTCGGCGGTGAGCCACTCGCTCGCGGCGCTGCGAGAGACGTTCTCAGACCCGCTCTTCGTGCGAGTGGGCGCGAAGCTGGAGCCGACGACGCGCGCGAAGCAGCTCGAGCCGACGGTGCGCTCGGCCCTCGAGCACCTGCAGTCGACGCTGAAGCCGACCGAGACGTTCGAGCCCGCGCGGCTGCGCCGCACCTTCCGCATGTTCCTGTCTGACTATGGGCAGATGGTGCTGCTCGGCCCGTTGCTGCGGCGGCTCGAGCGCGTGGCGCCGCACGTGGTGCTCGACGTGACGTTCAAGGCCGACGCAGGCCCCGACCTCGCGCGCGACGTTCAGGCCGGGAGGTGCGACCTGTCGGTGGGGCCGCCGCTCGAGTCGCTCTCGGGGGTGCTCACCCAGCCGCTCTTCGACGACACGAACGTGTGCGTGGTGCGCGCCGGTCACCCCTTCGCGAAGCAGCCCACCGCGAAGGCGTGGGCGAAGCTGCGCCACGTCGTGGCCTCACCCCGTGGAGCGCTGCGCGACTTCGTCGACGAGGCGCTCGAGCAGAAGGGGCTGTCGAGAACCGTCGTCGCGCGCGTGCCGCACTTCATGGCGGCGCTCGAGCTCGTCGCGCAGACCGACGCCGTCACCGTGGTGCCCGCGCGGCTCGCGCGCGTCTGGGCCTCTCGACACGTGCGCCTCATCGACCCGCCGCTGCCCCTGCCGGCCTTCACGATGAGCTGGTTCGTCTCGGAGGTGGCGCGCACCGACCCGGCGAACATGTGGCTTCGCAGCGAGCTCAAGCGCGTGGTGCCTGCTTCGGCGACGAGACGGTGAGGCGCATCGCGACCAACTCGTGCTGCGTTTCACTTCCGACGCGTCGAGGGCGTGTGGTACGGACTGCGCCCACTCGATGTTCGTC
>JAEUJR010000683.1 GCA_016793585.1 Archangium sp. | reverse complement strand
CTCCATCGTCTTCGCCGTTCTCTGCGTCGCCGGCACTGCGCTGGCTCGCCCGAAGTCGACGTTCATCGAGATCAAATCGCTGCCCACGACGGTGAAGGGCCTCGCGGCCGTCGTCGAGAAGGAGAAGGCCGGCGACTTTCGCAAGCAGGCCATCTGGGCGATGGAGGCGAAGCTGCGCGAGAAGGGCGACGAGCTGACCGACGCCGACGCCATCGACGCGCTCGTCGACGAGACGCTCAAGCGCGTGTTCGACGACATGGCCGCGAACACCGAAATCTACATGTGGGAAGGCGACGAAGCGCCCCGCGGCGACGTGCTCATTCGTGACCCGGTGCTGCTGCTGCCCGGGCGCACCTCGACGGGCTTCTCGAAGAAGTACCAGGTGCGCCCCATGGGCAAACGCATCGACCGCGGCTACCGCAACACCGACTGCACCGTGAAGGTGACGGTCGCCAAGAGCCCGGCCGAGTGGTTCACCCACGTGGAGTCGAAGGGCTGGGGCATCGCCGTCGACCCGATTCGCACCACCGACAACGTCGCCCGCATCGTGCTGCGGTTCCTCTCGAAGGGCGGCACCGAGCCGGTGTCGGCGCGGCACGAGCGGCCGGTGTGGGTCGCCTTCTTCAAGCAGGAGGCCGTGGGCGGCCCGTGGACTCCAGTGTTGTTCGACGTCGCCGCCTCGAAGCTGGCGCGCGAGCAGGAGACGACGCTCGTTCCACCCGGGCCCAACGACAAGCTCACCGAAGCGATGAAGCAGCACATCTTCGCGATTCGGGTCGGCGACCTCGCGCTCATCAACCAGAACCGGTCGTCGCTGCACGAGAGCGAAGCGAAATGGACGTCGCTCAACGGCTTGTCCGGCTCGGTCGTCGACGCGAAGAATCTGGGCTGGCTCGACGTGCTGCGCATGAGCGACGAGCCGCTGGTGCGCGCGGCAGGCGTGCTCAAGGTCGCTTCGCTCAACGGCGAGGTGACGAACGACGAGCTCGTCGAGGTGCTGGAGAAGGTGAAGCAGGCGCGCGTGCAGGCCGAGGCGCTGCTGCAGCTCAACAAGCGGCTCGACGCGAGCGCCGAGGTGCCGACCGACGAAGACAAGGCGGGCATCAACAAGCTGGGCGGTGCGGGCGAGCTGAAGGTCGCGGGCACCGTGGCGCGCCTCAAGGGCACGGCGGTGACGAAGTACTTCAAGAAGGGCGCGAACGGCTGGGACCCGGTGGTGCCGAAGAAATGAGCGAAGCTGGTTTTCTCTGGCTGCCCTTCGACAGGCTCACACCCCGCCAGGTGCACGACGTGCTGCAGCTGCGGCAGCGCGTCTTCGTCGTCGAGCAGAAGTGCGCGTACCTCGACGCCGACGGGCTCGACCCCCAGTGCTGGCACGGGCTCGGCTCGCTCGCCGATGGAACGCCGGTCGCGACGGCCCGCATCGTTCCTCCCGGGCTCGCGTACGAAGAGCCGGCCATCGGCCGCGTGGTGTCGAACCCCGATTTCCGCAGACATGGCTTCGGCCGCGAACTCATGCACGAAGCGATTCGTGAGACGCGGCGGCTCTACCCGGGCCAGGGCATTCGAATCGGCGCGCAGCGCTACCTCGAGCAGTTCTACGGCTCACTGGGCTTCGTGCCGGTCGGCGAGCCGTACCTCGAAGACGGCATTCCGCACATTCACATGCTGCGGGCGTGGTGACGGCCGCGCTTCTTCCCCGCGCCCTCCGAGAGCAGCTTCACCAGGCGCTCGAGCCACGCGTCGTCGACGCGGCCACGCTCGATGAACACGCGGTGCATGACGGCGCCGGCGACGGTGAAGAGCAGCAGCTCGACGTCGGTGTCGGGCTTCAGTTCGCCCCGCGCGATGGCCTGCTCGAGCGCAGCGCGGGGCAGGTCGCGCACGGGCCCCTTCCACATCGTCGCGGTCAACGCCTTCGCCTCGGCGCTGTCTCCATCGGCCATGACGGTGCGCACGACGCCAAGCCCCGTCGGTGAGGTGATGAAGTCGGCCAGCGACGCCGCGAGCGAGGCCAGGTCCGAGCCCAGCGCGCCCGTCTCGGGTGGCCGGGTCGTCGCCTCCATCGACTGCTGGAGCGCCGCCTTCACGAGGTGCTGCTTCGTGGGCCACCGCCGGTAGACGCTCGTCTTGTTCACCCCGGCCCGCTCGGCCACCTCGGGAACACTGAGCCGCTCGAGGCCCACCCGCCCCAGCTCCGAGAGCGTGACCTCGAGCACCCGGTTCACCACCACGTCGCCACGCCGCTGGAGTCGCCGCTTCGTCACCCGCCCACTGTGGAACGGCCGCCGGCGCTTCGCAACTTCGAGTTGCAAAGACGGGTCGGGGTCGTCACACTGCAACTCATGGTTGCAATGGGCGGTGCCGCGTGAAGGTGTCGATCCTCGCTCCGGGAAGCCGCGGAGACATTCAGCCGTACATCGCGCTCGGCCAGGGCCTGGTGGCGGCGGGGCACGGCGTTCGGGTGGTGACGACCATCGACCACGAGGCGCTGGTGAAGGGCCATGGGCTCGAGGTGACGCCCATTCCCGTGAGTGTCGAGGCGGCCCTGCAGGCCCGCGAGACGAGCGCTGCGGTCGAAGGCGGCGGCGTCATCGCCTCGTTCCGGGCCTTCGCCGAGCTCGCGAAGAAGGCGGCGCGCGCGACTGCCGAGCTCGGGCTCGAGGCCTCTCGCGGGGTCGACGCGGTGGTGACGGGGTTCAGCGCGGCCGCGCTCGCCGACGGCATCGCGCGCAAGCTGCGAGTGCCCCTCGTGCAGGCCTACAACGTGCCGCTCACACCGACGGCCGCGTTCCCCGGCGCGTTGCTCCCCGGCCTCGATTTCGGCGGCCTCGCGCGTCGCCTCGGGCATCGGCTCACCCGCCAGGCGTTGTGGATGACGGCGCGCTCGTCGGCGAACGAGGTGTTGCGCGAGGTGCTCGACGCGCCGCCGATGGGGCTCTTCCCGCCCGACGTCTCGGGGCTCTGCGACGGCCCGGTGTTGTACGGCTTCAGCGAAGCGTTTCTGCCGCGCGGCCCGGAGTGGAAGCGCGACGTCGAGGTCACCGGCTTCTGGTTCGTCGAGGAGTCGAGCGCCTTCGTCCCTCCTCGAGGGCTCGAGGGCTTTCTCGACGACGGCCCGCCACCCGTCTGCATCGGCTTCGGCAGCATGACCTCGGAGGACCCGAAGGCCACCACGGCGCTCGTGCTCGAGGCGGTGAAGCTGGCCGGCGTGCGGTGCGTGTTGTTGTCGGGCTGGGCGGGGCTTGCACCCGAGTCGCTGCCACCGACCGTCTTCCTCACGAAGAGCGTCGCGCACTCGTGGCTCTACCCGCGCTGCAGCGCGGTCGTGCATCACGGCGGCGCAGGCACGACGGCGGCGGCCCTTCGCGCTGGAGTGCCCGCGCTCGTGGTGCCGTTTCACGGAGACCAGCCGTTCTGGGCCTCGCGTGTGAAGGCTGCAGGCACGGGGCCGACTCCGATTCCGAAGAAGCAGCTCTCGGTGAAGGCGCTCGCAGCCGCGCTGGTGCAGGCGACCACCGACGAAGCCATGAAGGCCCGCTGCGCAGCGCTGGGTGTTCGCGTCAGCGCGGAGACCGGTGTGGCCCGGGCGGTGGAGCGCATCACTGCCGCGTGACGGGGCACCTCGTTCGTGGCCGGGCTTCGGTCGAGAGATTCTCCGGGTGAAGCAGATCGGCTTCGGCGCGCGCCTCGGGTATTCCGTCGTCGTGAACGTCGAGCAGGAGCGGCCCGAGCGCACCCCCGCGCTCACGCCGGCGACTGCGCAGTGAGGGCTTCGTGAAACACCTCGTCGTCGTGACCTTCGGGCTGTTGTCGTTCGCGTGCGCCGGGCCCT
>JAEUJR010000633.1 GCA_016793585.1 Archangium sp. | reverse complement strand
TTCACCGGCGGCGTCGCGCTCGCGTACACCGTCGGTGTCGTCGGCATTCATCGCTGGTCGGTCTGGCGCCGGCGCACGAAGGCCGAGAACTACCCGCCGCTCGACTGGCTCGACTGGGACACGGTGCTCTCGGGCGCGTGGCCGATGCCGCAGGAGCGCGTCCGGACGAAGGGGGTTGCTCCTCGTGAAGGAGGTCCGCCGCCGCGCTGTCTGGCCGTGCCTCCGCCCGCAGGCCGTGAGGCCGCGCATGGCTTGCTCGTTCGCCTGACGCAGGGGGACCGGCTCGAGGGGGCGGCGTTCGAAGCCGCGGGCTTCAGCGGTGGTGAGGCGCGCTGGTTGTCGGGCGTGTCGGAGCGCGTCGAGGCTCCCGTGCCGCTGCTCGGCCGGCTTCAATCGCAGGCGCCCGTGTCGGCTGCGGAGGCGTATCTCGTCGAGTGGCTCTCGCTGCGTCACCTCGTCACGCCGCTCAACGTCGAGTGGCAGGTGTACGCGAGCAAACGACGCCTCTCGGTCGCCATTCGCCGCTTCGGAGACGTTCCCGCGCTGTACTTCGCCCGCGCGCACGCCTCGTCGCTGCTCGGCTTCACCCAGTCGGTGCTCGACGATCTCGGCCGGGCCGTGTTCTTCGCGCACCAGGCGCCGTTCTACGTCGAGGCCGCGCTGGCCATGCCCTTCGTGCAGGAGCTTCGGCCGCCGCTCGCCAGGGCCTGCCAGGAAGCGAAGTCGCGAAATGACGATGACGGCGAAGAACGTTTGGACGCGGCCAGCGATCAAGAGTGAAATGCGCGCCCGATGCCGGAGTCACTGCTCGCCTGGTTCAACCGCTTCATGGACGACCCGAAGAAGCTCGAGGCGCGGCTCGCGGGCCGGCCAGTGCTGCTCTACGAACCGCCCGAGACGCCGCCCACCGAGACCGGCAGCGACGAAGACGACGACTACCAGTTCCGCACGCAGTCGGGCATCTCGGTGCCTGCCATCGGTGGTGGTGAGCCGCTCGCCGTCATCGTCGAGAAGACGAAGGACAACGCCTTTCAGCGCCGCGTGACGGTCGGCCGCACGTCGAACAACGACATCGTGCTCGACGACAACTCGGTCTCGCGCTTCCACGCGTGGCTGCAGCTCGACGACGCCGGGTGGACGATCGTCGATGCCGGTTCACGCAACGGCACCTGGGTCGGCGGCAAGAAGCTGGTCGTGAAGGCGCCCGCGACGCTGGCCAGTGGCGTTCGCGTGAAGGTCGGCGCGATCGAGCTGACGTACTTCACGACCGAGGGCTTCCTGAAGATGCTGAAGAGCCGCGCGAACGGCTGATCGCGCGGGCTCGGGTTCGCCGGCTACTCGAACGCCAGCGCGCGCTCGAAGTCGGCGCGGTTCGACGCTGCCTCGAGCGCCGTCTCTCGCGTGATCTGACCGCTCTTGAGCAACGACGCGAGGTGCATGTCGAAGCTCTGGGTGCCGAGCAGGTCCTGGTTGCGCTCGAGGAAGTCGGTGATCTCGTGGGTGCGGTTGGGGTCCTTGATGAACTCCACCACCGAGAGCGTCGAGACCATGATCTCTGCCGCGACCGCGCGACCACGCCCCGACGCGTGGGGCAGCAGGCGCTGTGACACGGTGCCGCGCAGGTTCTCGGCCAGGCGGTTGCGCACGCCCGTCTGACCTTCTGGTGGGAACACGCCGATGATACGGCCGATCGTTCGGTAGCAGTCCTGCGTGTGAACGGTCGAGAGCACGAGGTGGCCCGTCTCGGCGGCCTTGAGCGCGATCTCGATCGTCTCGCTGTCACGCATTTCGCCGACGAGAATGACGTCGGGGTCCTGGCGGAGCGCGGCGCGCAGGGCGGCGGCGAAGCTCGGCGTGTCGGGGCCGATCTCTCGCTGGGTGACGCGGCTGAAGTTGTCGGTGTGCACGAACTCGATCGGGTCTTCGATCGTGACGATGTGCTTCCGGTAGTGCTGGTTGATGTAGTTCACCATGGCCGCGAGCGTCGACGACTTGCCCGAGCCCGTGATGCCGGTGACCAGAATGAGGCCTCGCTCTTCCTGCGACAGCTTCTCGAGCACCTTGGGCAGCCCGAGCTTCGCGAAGTCGGGCACGTTGAGCGGAATCGAGCGCATCACCGCGCCGAGGTGGCCTTTGTTGCGAAAGATGTTCGCACGGAAACGGCCGACGCCCTCGAGCGCGTAGCTCGTGTCGAAGTCCTGCAGATCGTCGACCGAGCCCTTGTAGCGGCTGTGCTTCACGAGGTGCCCCGTGATGCGCGCGGTGTCTTCGGGCTGCAGCGCCGGCACCTTCACCGGCAACAGCTGGCCGTTCACCCGCAACGCCGGGGCCGAGCCCACCTTGAAGTGCACGTCGCTGGCGCCGTTCTTCACGGCGGCGGTCAGAAACTGATTGAAGGTCGCGAGTTCCATGGTGGTTGCTCTCCTCAGCGCATCGAGACCTGCATCGCCTGCGTCTTCGCCAACATGCCCGTCGTCTTGCGCAACCGATCGGAGAGCGTGCGGCAGAACGAGCGGAAGACCTTCACCGCCAGCTTGTCATCGCCACCGAGCAGGGCCTCGAAGCGGTCGCGGGGCATCTTCAGCAGTCGGCACGGCGTCGCCGTCGTCACTCTCGCGCTCGTGAGCAGATCGTCGATGAGCGACATCTCGCCGAAGAGATCGCCTTCTTTGAGGCGGCCGATCTCCTCGGCCTTGGAGTGGGCACCGTCGCCGTCGGCGTCGCGGGTCACCAGCACCTCACCTTTGGCGATCACGTAGAGCGCGTCACCGAGCGCGTTCTGTTCGATGACGATCTGATCGGCGGGCAGATCGACGTACTGAATGATCGACCCCAGCCGTGTCGTCTCGTCGAAGGTGAGCTTCTGGAAGAGGTGGAGCTTCTGCAGCAGCTCCACACCTTCGAACTCGCCAAACCCCGTCAGCTCGAGCTCCATGCGACCCTCCTCCTCGAATTCCGGGGGCGGAGCGTCGCACCTGAGGCGCCGTTGCGGTATCATTTCTGGTGTAAAGGCCGGCCGGACGCACTGAGGCCATCTGTGTTGCATCGCCACCAAACGACGCTCCTCATCATCACGCTCGCCGTCTCACTGCTGGCCTGCAGCAGGAGCGCCGCCCGCAAACGCTGCGAGTCCTGCCCTTCGGGCCAGCTCTGTGACGTCGCCACCAACGAGTGCGTCGACCCTCCTGCGCTCGACGGCGGCTGTTCGACGACTGGCTGCGCGACGCCGACGCCATTCTGCGCCGCCGATGGGCGCTGCGTCGGCTGCCTTGGAAACACCGACTGCCCTCAGGGCTCGTGCGACATGCGAGCGGGCCGGTGCGTGGCGGCGGCGACCGAGAGCTGTGGAGCGCTGTCGAGCTTCATCGACGTGACGGGCGCGCCGCTGCAGCTTCGGGGTAGTACGGCGAAGTCGACGAATGACGCCCAGCTGGGGTGTGCCGTCGTGGGCTCGTCGGGCCCTGACGTGCTGTTCGGCCTGCGCCTCGCCGAGCGCCGCCGGCTCACTGCCACGGTTCGCCCCATCGACCCGGCCTCGGGGTTCCAGCCCGTCATCGGCCTTCGCAGCGACTGCGCCGTCGCCCGCAGCGAGATCGGCTGTGGCTTCACGATGCCGGGCGGCGATCGCGCGACGCTCGTCACCGAGGTGGGGCAGGGCACGTTCTTTCTGTGGGTCGACAGCGAGACCGAGATCGGCGGCGACTTCGAGCTCGAGCTCTCGTTCGACGACGCGCCCCGGGTCGACAGCTGTACGGCGCCAGGGGTGCTGCGAGGCACCGAGTTGATCGACGTCTCGGGCGAGACCATCGGCCTCTCAGATGACGTGGCCGCGAGCTGCGGCGGCATGGGCACCCCCGACGCCGTCTATTCGTTGACGCTCGAGCAGGCCCGGCGCGTGCGCATCGAGGCGGTCGGGTTGTCGGGGTTTCGGCCGACCCTCGCCTTGCGTCGCAGCTGCACCGACGTGAGCACCGAGCTGGGCTGCGCGGCCGCCCTTGCCAGCACCGGCACCGCGGCCATCGAGCTGCCCTCGCTCGAGCCTGGCGCGTACTCGGTGCTGGTCGACGGCCCGCCCAGCGGCGCCGTCTCTGGCCGCTTCCGCCTGCGCGTCACCCTGACCGAGCCGGTGCCTGCACCGACCAACGACACCTGTGAGACCGCGCTCGAGCTGGTGGCCACGAGCGGGTCGGGCACCGTGACGGTGCAGGGCGACACCACCCGCGCGAAGAACGACGCGGCGGGCTGCGACGGAACGGGCCCCGAGCTCGTGTACGCGCTGCAACTGGCGACGGCCCAGCACGTTCGTGCGCTGGTGACGCCCCTCGCCGGAGGCCGCCTGCTGCCGACCCTCTACCTGCGCCGCGAGAACCAGTGCGCCTCGGAGTTCACCCGCGAACAGCTCTTCTGCGTCGCGGCGGGGCAAGCGGGTTTCCCTGCGCTGCTCGAGGTGCCGCGGCTCGAAGCGGGCCGCTGGTACCTCTTCGTCGATGGCAAGGCGGGCACCGCTGGCGCGTTCGATCTGTCGGTCGAGCTC
>JAEUJR010000650.1 GCA_016793585.1 Archangium sp. | reverse complement strand
TACGACTACGTCATCGTCGACTGCCCGCCAACACTGGGCATGTTGGCGATCAACGCGCTGGTCGGCTGCTCAAACGTGCTCATCCCAGTGAAGCTCTCTCCCGCATCGGTTCCCGGAGCCATTCGTCTCCACGAGACCATCGAGGCTCTCCGTCAGACGAACCCTTACCTCAAGGTCATCGGCGTCGTGGGCACGTTCCTCAACGAAGCAGCAAAGGCTCCCAAGGAGGTCCTCAGCCAGCTCCGCGAGCTGTTCGGGAAGCAGCTGGTGCTTGAGACCTCCATCCACCAGGCACAGGGCGTCGATGACGCGGCGGGGAAGGGGAAGCCCGTCGTTCTCTCCGCTCCGCGTTCGCGCGGAGCTGTTGAATACAACTCGCTGGCCGAAGAGGTGATTGCCCGTGTCTAACTCCGAAGCGACGTCATCCGGCATCAACACATGGCTCAAGAAGAAGGTAGCAGCAGGCGCGGTCGCACCCGCCGCAGTAGGGCAGCCGCTCGAAGTCGACCTCGACCAGCTCGACCCCAACCCTAAGCAGCCTCGTCAGGAATGGGACGAGACTGCGCTGGCCGAACTCGCCGAGTCGATTCGCATGTACGGCATCATCCAGCCTATCACCGTCACCCGCCAGAGCAGTGGCCGCTACATCATTCTCGCAGGCGAGCGTCGAACGCGCGCCGTTCGACACCTCCGCGACGCGGCTACCAGTCCAGAGGAGAAGGCTCGTTGGTCCAAGGTCCCAGCCACCGACCGAGGCCCGACAGCGAATGAGCAGCTCGCGGAGCTCGCCCTTACTGAGAACCTCCTTCGTGACGACCTGCGTCCGATGGAGACCGCCGAGGCCCTGGCCGCACTCAAGGAAGCCCGTCAACTCACCACCGAGCAGGTTGCAGAGTCGTTGGGCATCGAACTGACGAAGACGAAGCGGCTCCTTCAGCTCGCTGGCGCGCCCCCAGCCGTTCGCGTGGCGATGGGCAAGGGCCTCATGGTCGAGGTCTCGGACGGCGAGCCTGGCGCCAAGGCGCGACGCGAGCACCGGCACCTTGAACTCGGCCACGCTCTGCTCGTCCTGCGCGCTCACTCCCACTGGACCCGAGCGAAGCCAAAGAAGGCTGTCGACCTTACCCGCACGCTCATCGAGCGAGTCCTCAGCGAGGGATGGCCTCACCGCCGCCTCAAGGAGCACGTCGACAATCTCGTCGAGGGGAAGCCTTCGGCGACCGAGGACGCTGCCTCGGAAGCAGGGCAGGGTGGCGCCCCTGCCGACACGCGAAAGGGCTCCGCGCCCTTTCAATCCGACGACAAGCGACTTGTAGTCTTCCGCTCACGGCTCTCCGAGGCCTCCGCTGAGGAGCGAGCAGCCCTCAAGGGCCTGCTCTCGGAGCTGCTCCAGCAGCTCACAGGGCCCTGACAGGCCCTTCGGTGCAACGTTGCACCGTATGAAGCTCGAGCGCCGCCTATCTATATGATAGGACGGCGCTTTTTGCTTCTATCACTTCACCATCCGCCCCCGGCTCCATCGAAGGTGAGCCATTGCATACGTGACCAGCTTCCCGATGAAGGGTCTCTGTCCGCAATTTGCGCGTGCTTTCAATCGTTTGAAGCCGCGCCTATTTATTCAGATGGCTACTCCAATCGCATTCACAACTCCCCTACAGGACCCTTCAAACGCGAACAGAGCAAGCCATCTGAATAAATATATGATATCACGAGTCGGTCAATTGGTCGCTTGACAGTGACCCCGACTCGCTCTTAGCGTTCATGACAGCGTTAAAGACGCCGCGCACGAACGAGGGAGCGATGGAGACCAAGTCGACGGCAACAGCGCGTCAGCAGGTGGCCAAGGCGTCTACGGGTGCGCATCCAGCCATCTACATTCTGGTCGCTGCCATCGTTCTGGGAAGCCATCTTCTTTCCAAAACGAACCCTGCCACAGCAGCCCAAGCGCTCGTTCGGAACGCCACTGCAGTGTCGGCAGGCGGCGTCGGCTTCCTGTTGCTGCTTCTCCTGGTTGCGTTGTTCGACCTTCGCACGAGCAGTCGTCCTGCCTACGTCGCCCCGACCTTTCGGGTTCGGCTGGTTCGCAGCTTTCTCGTCGGCTTCTTTGCCGTGCTGGCTGTGCTGGCGTCGGTCGTCTCTGCCGCACCCGAACTGCCGGCCCGCCTCCTTGGCAATCCGCCATTTCTCGGCCTCCTCCTTCTCCCGATCGCTGGCGTCGCACTCGCGTACGACCACGCCTGTCTTCGCCCAGGCGTCGTCGCGACGCCGCCACTTCCGAGTTTCAAAGAGGCGTCGCTTGCGCTGCGAAACACGAACGACTTCCTCCTAGGTCTGACAGGGAAGGGTGATTGGAAGCACGCTGCAGATGACGCTCGTTGGTTCCTCATTCCCGAGCGGGCGATGTTCACGAACCTCTTCGCCCTCGGCGGAATCGGTAGCGGAAAAACCGCTACGGCCCTGAAGCCCATTCTGGAGCAGGCGCTCTACAAGTTCCCCGGCGACGCAGGGAGGAAGCTCGGACTCCTCGTCATCGACGGAACCAAAGGCTCGCTCACCGAATACGTCCATGAGCGGGCAAAACTCGCCGGCCGCCAAGCTGACGTCATCGAAATCAAGCCGGGCGGCGCTTGGACGTACAATCCCGTTGCGGAGGGCACCCCAACCGCGCTTGCGACGAAGCTCGTAGCCGCTCTGGAGGTGATGACCGCTCAGGAAAGTCACTCGTACTACAAGAAGATGCAGCGCGAGTTCGCTGAGAACGCGTTCCAGATTCTGGATGACGTTCTTGGGTCCGGTCGCTTCACCTTGAAGGACCTCTACAACTTCATTTGCGACTCACAGGTCCAGTCACAATTTCTCGAAGCTGCCGCTCCGAAGAACTCGGTTTCCTACCGCTGGTTCAAGAACCAGTGGGCGAACGAAGACCCTCGTGAGCAGATGATGCTGACGAAGGGCTTTCGCGCGGACCTCTCCACTTTCGTGCGTGACGAGCTGGCGCCAACCTTCGCTGTCGCGAATCCGACCTTCCCAGGCTGGCGCGCGTTTCTCGACACGGGGAAAATCGTCGTCTTCAACATGGACTTGAGCACGTGGGGAGACCTCACCCGTGCGCTCGGCATCTTCCTGTTGATGGACTTTCAGCGGGCGATGATTGCCCGCAGCCAGCCGAGCTTCAAGGCCGCTGGTGGAAACACCGAGCGACTTGTCCTCTGCGCCATCGATGAATGCTGGGCCTTCATGAATCCGGGCCTCGCCGAATTCACTGCCGTGAGCCGCGAGTCACGATGCTGCACGTTCGGCCTCACCCAGAGTCTCGGCCAGTTTCCACCTGTCTACCGCGACACGATGATTGGCAACTTCCGCACGGCGATTGTCCTTCCCGTGCAGGATCCGCTCACTCTGGATGCCTACTCACGCCTCTTCGGGACGGTGAGGGTAAGGCGCGAATCCGTTTCCGAGTCGACGGGTTTTGCGGGAGTCCAGGACCAACTGCTTACCGACACCGTCCGCGCACGACAGGGCGGCGAAAGCCGCTCCGTTTCCGTTTCCACCCAGGAAGTGGACGAGCCTCGATTCTCGCCGACCGACCTCCTGCACCTCCCGAAGAACTCGGCAGCGGTTCTGATGTTCGACGGCAATTCCGTCCAGCCCTCACGGCTCGTGAAATTGCTCCCAAGCTACTACCCTGAGAACCAGCTCTTCGAGGTGCTTCCGTGATGGACGCACGACTCAAGGGCGCAGTCGTGGAGGCGTCTCCGCGACTCGCTGCTGCGATTCTCCACCGCGACGAGAAGCTGCTCGACCGCGAGCTGCGCCGCCTCGAGAACCGCTGCGGCTACGTCGTGGCGCGCCGCGCGCTCGACGCGTCGGTGCATTGCCCGGAGGCTCTGAAGCATGCGCTCGCGAGCTCCGCAGCCGGTTTCGGTCGCGCTGCCGTCAGCGGCGAGCGCAAGGACGCCACCGCGGCCAGCCTGCACTTCGTGGAGACGCTCTTGGGTGAAGGCGTCAAAGCAGCAGCTCGTGGGCAGCTCCGCCGTGTGCCTGTCTCCGAAGCCGTGCGCGAGGCCTTCGTCGGTGCCTCGCCGGGCATTGCGCTGGCGGTCGCGAAGCAGGATGAGCACCTCGGCCGAAACGTCGCAGCAACCCTCGCGGCAGACCTCGTGCGTGCGAAGGCTCTGCAGCACCGCTCTTCGTCACCAGGTTTCGCGCCTGCGATGAAGAACGCAGCCCTTGAGGCCGCGCCGTCTGCGGCCCTCGCGGCAGTCCGCGCCACGAAAGGCGACACTGTTCGAGCAGTCGTCGAATTCGTTGGCAGGGCAGGGGTCGTCACCGTCGACCACATCGCTGACAGATTCGTTGCGAAGCACCATCGCGACCTCTTCGCTGCTCAGCGAACTGCGAAGGGCTTCGTCAAAGAGCTCGTCCTTCACCAATGGCTCACGCGACGGGACTACGTCCTGCCGGTTGCTCGGAGCATTCCCGGCATCGTCTCCGCTGCGAAAATCCCCGAGCCCCACCTCGCCATCGCTGCGGGCGTCGTCGCCACGCACCCTGTCTGGCGCCAGGCGTGGACCTCCGTCGTCTACACGACACCGCGCGCTGCGATGCAATTCGCCGTGCCGCTTCCGCCCGACATTCGCCAGGCCTTCATCCCGCACTACGTCCGAACGATGGATGCCTGCCTGCAACTCGAGAAGCGCCTCGAGACGCGCGGCTTCGACGTGCGAAGCATCACCGGCGAGAACCAGCTCATCCGCGAGAACTTCAAGGGACAGGTTTTCAAGGCGGGTAGGGTGCTGCCGAAGTTTCCCGACGCGCAGCTTGTCGTGCGCGGGCCGGATGGCCGCGAGGAGACGCTCAACGTCGAGTACGTCACTCGCAGCTACACGCCGGCGATGATTGCCTCGAAAGCGAAGGCCTTCGTCGGCCCGACGGTCTGGGCCGTCGACTCGCATGCCACCGCGGCGAAAGTAGCCGCCAATGCCGGCTCCGACGCCGACATCATCCTCGTGTGACTCCGATGCCAACCACACCAAGCCATGCCCGACGCACGCCTGAGGCTGACAGCTCAAAAGCAGTCATTCCTGAGCACGCAAAGCCTTTGCTCGACCGCCTCGTGCGGCTGCGCGTCTGCACCGCCAGTCAGGCTCATCTCCTGACTCCCGCTTTCGCCAGCCATTCGCTTCGCAACGCGTACCACCGCCTCTCGGTGTTGGTTCGCAATGGCTGGCTGGTGATGGACGCCGTCGCTCCGCAGCGCGGTGCGTCTGCCCCTCGCTACTACCGGCCTTCGCACCGGGCGCTTCGTGCAATGCAGCTTGAGAAGCGCGTCGGTCTCCTCCAACGCCCTGCTCAGCACGTTCTCGAGTACCTCCTGTTTCGCACCGAGGTGTACGCGCGAGCTCGTGCGGCCGGCTGGTGGGTGGGGAGCTCAACCTTCCTGGCTCCTGCCGCCGCTGGCCGGGCTCTCGAGACGCTGCACTCATTCCTGAAGGCGCGCGCCCTGACGCGCTTCCGAGCCGCAGAGGCGAAGCGTCTGCCGGCCGCTATTGCCGAGGCACGCACCGCGCTCGAGCAGCTGCCTGCGTTCCTGCCTGCGAAACTCGACTTCGAGTTTCTCTACCGCGTCGACGCGAAGAACCGCCCGACTCACGTCGTGCTGCTCCTCGTCGACGACGTGAGGCGCAGCGTTGTCTCGCAAGTCGAAGCGCTGCCCCTCGTTGCCCGTCACGACTGCGGCATTCTCATTCGCGACTGCGACTCCGTGTGGAACCCCGACACGCGCTCGCTTCACTTCACGGGCGCTCGCCTCGTCGACCTTCGCCGCAGCGTCTCGAGCCGCCTCGGCGCTCCGCTGCTCGACACCGACGTCGAGCTCCCTTCGGTGTGGGCACGGTTCACGCGCCCGCCGCAGCACGACCTCCCCGCAGCAACCACCAACCACCAGGAGACACCATGACTCGCTCGCTTCGCCTCGCCGTTCTCACTGCCTCCCTCACGCCCGCGCTCGCGTTCGCCCAGGCCGTCAAAATCCAATCCGGCTTGCAGAGCGCCGCGAACTGGCTCGTCGGCGTCGGCCTTCTCATTGGCACGCTCGGCCTCATCTACGCGGGCATTCGCATGAATACCGGAGACGAAGAGGGCAAAGCGATCGGCCAGCGCGTGATGCTCGGCTCGATTCTCATCGTCAGCGCGAGCGGCATCATGGGAATGCTGCGCACCTGGTTCGCCTGAGGCCACCGTCATGGCTCTCGACGTCAGCCCGGTGTTCCGACAGCTCGATGGGGGAGGGCGCTTCGCACGCTTCTCTCCTACCGACGCCATTCCTGTGCTCCTCGTGTACAGCGTCACGTACCTCGGCACCTTCGTCGTCGACTACTCGCCGCTGTACGCGTTCGTGGCACTCGCCGCGGCTGCCGTCGCCACCTGGCTCCTGCGCGTGAAGTTCGAGTTCGGGTTGATGGAGCTGCTCAAGTTCCTGCTTGCTCCAAAGCACCTCAGCGCCCTCGCAGCCGACCGCGTGAGCGCCGCATACCCCGGTCGTCGAATTCGAGGTGACTCGTGACTGCTCCGATGATGCTGAGGGAAGTTCCGCTCGCACACAGGCTTCCGTATTGGTGGATTGGTGACGCCGCGTACGTCATGCACGACGGAACGCTCGCCTTTGGCTGGCGCGTTCGAGGGCTCGACGTCTCGACGATGCTCGACGAGGCGGTCAACGGCATTGCCCGCGGACTTCGCCAAGCGCTCAACCAACTGCCCATTGGCACCACGGTTCAACTCCTCCGCCACGTCTCGACTGTGCCGTCGTCGACCTGGGATGCCTATGCGAGCGAGGCCAACACCTCGAACCCACTCCTTCTCGAGCTCCGTGCCCGTACGGCGCGCCACCTCAAGCGGCAGGCGTTCCGAACGACCACCACCTATCTGCTGCTTTCTCGCCCCAAGGCACTCGGCGAACTTGGTGCTCGCGGTGCCACCGGCTTCTCGCGTCTTACCAACCTCGTCTTCGGGTTGACCGACCCGGCCACCCTCACTCGGGCACACCACAACTCGGCGGTGAATCGCCTTGCCCAGGACAGCACAGCCTTCATCGCGGCCCTCGCCGCGACGGGCCTCAGCCTCGAGCGCCTTGACGACGACGCTCTCGCAGCCCTCGCGTTCGAATTCCTCAATCCATCACGCGCTCGTGCCGGCGAAGTTCGCCGCATCGTCGACGACGCGCCGCCACCCACGCTGCCCGAAGACCAACACCACCTCTACAGGGCCCTGTCGCTGCGCGAGCAACTCGTCACGTCAGGCCTCTCGTGGAGCGCAGACACGCTCTACCTCGACGACCCGCTTCGCCCTCACCGCGTGCTCGGCATGAAGCTCCTCCCGCCACACACGAAGACGTCCCTCATGCGGCAGGCGAACCAGATTCCCTTCCCGCATTGGCTCTCAGTGGCCGTCGCTGTCCCTGACACCGAAGCTCGGTACGCGAACATTGAGCGCCGCCGCAACCGCGCCCGAGTTGCTGCCTCCGGCTTCACGCGCGACGTGCGCGCCGACACTCAGGCTGCCGAGCTCGAGGCCGCAATGCAGGCCATGGTCTCGCGCGACCAGCGCGTCTTCTCCACGAGCGTCCACGTCCTCATCAGCGCGGACGACCTCCTCGAGCTCGACAAGCGAACAAACGCTGTCATCGACGTCTTTCGTGCTGAGCGCATCCCTGTCGCGACAGAACAACAAGCCCAGCTCTTCGCATGGCAGGGAATGCTCCCTGGGAACGCTCATCAAGCACCTCACCAGCGCACGTGCCTGACAGACAACGCCGCCGACCTCCTTCCCGTCTACGACGCCTGGCCTGGTGACGAACGGCCTCTCTTCGTCGTCTCGCATCGGACCGGCGAGCCGTTCGCGTTCGATGTCACCGACAAGAAGAGAATCAACTGGAACTCGCTCGTCTTCGGCGGGAGCGGCGGAGGCAAGTCCTTCCTCGTCCTCTCCCTCGTCAACTCATCGATGCTCGCGCAGGGCTCCGACGTCATCGTCATCGACGTCGGCGGCGCCGAGGCGGGCAGCTACTACCGGCTGTGCCAGCTCCTCGGCGGGCAGTTCGTCGACCTGTCGCTCGACGGCCGCAACGCCGTCAATCCGTTCCCTGACCGTTCCACACTCTTCCTCGACCTCGATGGACGCCCATCGGCCGAGCCGAACCCGCTTCGCCTGCAGTT
>JAEUJR010000601.1 GCA_016793585.1 Archangium sp. | reverse complement strand
GGCGGCTTCGAGCGGCCGATGCAGCGCACCGAATGACCCGCCTCGAGCAGCATGGGCACCAGATGCGTGCCGAGAAAACCGGTGGCACCCGTCACGAGAATCTTCACGGCTTGGTCCTTTCGGCGCGGGTGGGAATCGCGGGCAACACGAGCTGATCAGGCCGCACGGCCCTTCCCTGCGAGAGCGCGCGCACGGACTCCTCGGCGAGCCGCGTGGCGATGCGATAGCTCTCGCTCTTCGCCAGGCCCTTCGCCTTCGCGCGCAAATCGTCGATGAGAATCGGAGGCCCGATGCGCACCTCGAGCTTCTCGAACTTCGGCCACCACGAGCCCTTCGGCAGCGCGTCGTAGGTGCCCTTCAGGTACAGCGGCAGAATGTCGACGCCGTAGCTGAGCGCGAGGTAGCCGGTGGTGGGCTTGAACTCCTGCAGCTCACCGTTCGGAGACCGCGTGCCCTCGGGGAAGATGAGCAGGTTAAAGCCCTGCGTGAGCGACTCTCCGGCGAGGCGCAGCGACTCGCGCAGGCTGCCCTGGCGGTCCATCGGAATGAGGCTGGTGAAGTTCTCGAAGTACGCCCGCTTCCACGAGGTGTCGAAGAAGTAGTCGCGCGCCGCGAGCGCCACGAGCCGCCCGCCCTGGTCGCCGAGCGCCATCTTCACGAGGCCCATGTCGAGGTGGCTCGCGTGGTTGGCGACGACGAGGAAGTTCCGGTTCTGGGGGATGAAGTTCTTCCCCGTCACCTTCACGTCGAAGAGGCCGCCATAGATGCTGCTCTGCCCCAGCGTGAGCGCCTTGCGGCCGGCCTGCGCCACCACCTCGGGCAGCTCGAGCTCGAGCGCGTCTGACTTCTTCGAGCTCTCGGCCTCCTGCACCACGAGCTCCTTCACGCCCCTGGGCTTGCGGCCGGCCGACAGCACGACCTTGCGCAGGTCGTCGACGGTCTGAATCTTGGTGAGGTCGGTGATGGCCGAGGTGGGCACGCCCGCGTTCTCGAGCGCGGTGCCGAGCTCGGTGAGCATCAACGAGTCGAGGCCGAGGTCGACCTGCAGCCGGGAGTCGTTGCGAATGTCGGCGGCGGGTTTCTGAATCACGTCGGCGATGACCTGCACGAGCCAGTCGGTGCTCTCGTCGGCCGCGCCTGCCTTCGCCTTCTCGGCGCTGTGCACGAGCTTCTCGAGGCGCACGAACTCCTTCACGACGACGGGGCGCTTCACCTTGCGCGTCGACGTGCGCGGCAGCTCGCTGTCCCAGAAGCGCAGCACCTTGATGCGGCGGAAGAAGGGCTCGTCGCTGGCGACGCGGCGGAAGTGCTCTTCGAGCTCCTTCTTCACCTCTTCGCGCGGCCGGTCCTTGTAGTCGGGCACGCAGAGGCAGGCGACCTTCTCTCCGCCGTGCTCGTCGGGCAGGCCGACGACCGACAGCTCCTTGATGTGCGCGTGCGTGCCGTAGAGGTCTTCGAGTTCGTCGGGGTACACGTTCTTCCCGTTGGCGTCGATGATGACGTCTTTCTTGCGGCCCACGAGCGTGAGGTTGCCGTCGGGGTCGAGGCGGCCGAGGTCGCCCGTGTGCAGCCAGCCGTTCTTGAGCACCGCGTCGGTCGACTCGCGGTCCTGGAAGTAGCCCGCCATCACGTTCGGGCCCTTGGCGATGACCTCGCCGATGCC
>JAEUJR010000590.1 GCA_016793585.1 Archangium sp. | reverse complement strand
GAGGCTGTGCAGCCCGAGAAGTACGACGCGTTCTATTTCTACAACCCCTTCGGTGAGCTGCTCTCGTCGGACGCCGACCGCTACGACACCTCGTTCCCCGGCTCCTTCGATGCGTACCTGCGCAGCGCGCGGCTGGTGGAGCGGTGGTTGCGCGCGGCTCCCGTCGGCACCGCGATGGTGACGTACAACGGGCTGGGTGGGCGCATTCCGACGACGTACGCGCTCAAGCGGCAGGCGAAGGTGCGCCAGGACGTGATGCGGCTGTGGGTGAAGGAGCGCGCGCACGACGACGGTGACGCGGTGCTCGAGGTCGAAGGCGAGCTGGTGACCGCGCGGCACATGCTCGAGCTGGCGAAGACGTCGGGCGCTGACTTCTCAGACTCCCCACTCGTCGCGGCGCTGTGTGAGCCGGGCGAGTGAGTCACCGCAAGACGTGGAACTCGAGCATCGGAATGCCGCTGGCTTCGAGCGCGAGCCGCACGGAGTCGTGAACGACGAGGCCGCCGGTGTCGAGCTTGAAGCAGCGCAGCCCCGACCCATGCATCGCTTCGAGTGAACCGACGCCCACGACGTTGACGGCGTGATGCGTGCGCAGCACCTCACCGCCCTGGTTGAAGTCGGTCACCTCGGCGTCGAACACCTCGAGGTTGTGCACGCCCGCGGCCCGCAGCGCAGCGACCAGCTCGCGGCTGAACAGCCAGAGCACGCTCACGTGGAGCGGCTTGAGCACGCCGCCCTCACCTTCATCGATGAACACCTTCACCGGCTCGGGTGGCCTGGTGGTGAAGGCGCGGCCGGTGCTCCAGGTGCGCAGGCTCGTGCCGCCGTCTTCGCGAGTCCACTCGTCGGGCTCGTAGCTGATCAGCGCTGGCTCCACGTCGAGCGGGGCCTGACAGACCACGACCCGGTACTGCTGCTGCAACGCCTCTGCTGATGACATGCGCGACGCTCTATCTCGGCGGCATGGGGGCCGCGTCCCAGAACGTTCGGCCCGTGCGCAGCGCCTCGACCGAGGTGTGCAGCATTCCGAAGAGTGGAGTCGGCAGCGCGTCGAGGTCGAACCACTCCCACCGCTCGACCTTGTGCGGCTCGAGCACCTGCGGCTCACCGCTTCGCCACTCTGCGACCAGCGACACGTCGACGTAGTGCCGCGGCGCGTACTGCGTGGTGTTGAGCAAGCGCAGGAACCGAATGTCGCCAAGCTCGAGGCCCGTCTCTTCCCGCACCTCGCGCCGCGCGCAGGCCTCGAACGACTCAAGCTGTTCGAGGTGGCCGCCAGGTGACGCGTACTCACCCGCACCGTGCGCGTTGAGCCGCTTTCCGAGCAGCAGCTTTCCATGCTTCATCACCAGCACGCCGACACCGACGAGAGGGCGGTCACTCATGAGGGCTCGCAGCTGACACGTTCGACGGCCGCTTCACCAGCGCGCGAAGAGGCCTGCGTGTACGGCACCTTCGAGGGCCCCGAAGTCGAGCGACTGGGGAACGTTGGTGATGACGAAACGCTCGGGCGGTTTGAGCACGCCGGTTGCGCGCATGACGACGCCAAACGGGCCGAGCAGTCGCAGCGAAGCGCCCACACTGCCCACGCCGCCGACCGAGAGGAGCGATTGCGCAGGCTCGTTCATGGTGAAGCCGGTGGCGGAGGCGACGAGGCGATGCGCACGGGCTCCGAGCTGAACGTCGAGCAGCAGCCGCTCGGTGGGCGACCAGACGGCTCGGCCCGAGAACGAGAGCCACTGCCAGCTCGCGACGACTTCTCCGGGAGCGACAGCCTGCTTCACCGCTCCCGAGAGGCCGATGTCGACGGCCACGCCGAGCCAGCGCCACCCGAGGTCGAACGAGAGGAGGCCCTGCGGCAACACGTCGGCGGTCGTGCCAGAGGAGACGCCGCCAAGCACCGAGAGACCCAGCCGCCAATCGGAGGCGCGCGCTCGTGTATCGGCTCCGGCGCTCGCGTCGCCACCGTCGACGCCATCGGGCGATGACGACCCACCTGAAGCACTGAGCCCCGCGTCGACGCCCGCGCCAGACACGCTGCCCGCATCGACACCGAGCGAAGCACTCAACCCCGCGTCGACTCCAATCGACTCGCGCCCGCCGAACCCCACATCGCCGACGTCCAACTTGCTCAGCTGGCGCAATCCGATGCTGGAGCCCGAACCGCCCAAACCCGCGTCGACTCCGCTCGACTCGCGCCCGCCCACGCTGCCGGCGTCTACCCTGACTGCGTCGACTCCGATCGATTCGCGCCCGCCGAACCCCACGTTGCCGGCATCCAACCTGAACACCTCGCGCGATCCGCTGGTGGAGCCCGACACGCCCCCACCGAAGGCGATCGACTCGCCGCGCGAGGAAGAAGTCGTTCCCGCGTCCAGTTCGCGCGCGACGACGCCTGCGTCACGCACCGCTGCAGCACCGAGGTCAGGGGCGACGACCCCCGCGTCCGTGCGTCTTCGCGACGACACCACCGAGGTCGACCACCAGGAACGCACGAGCGCCAACACGACGCGCTCGACGGCTTCGCACTCCGCCGCGCTCGCGGGCACCTCACGTCGCAGTGAGCTTCGGCCCGGCGCCGAGAGCACCACCACCAGCACGTCGGGCTTCGCGCGAGCCAACGTCACGCCGACCTCGGCTGGCACCTGCGCGGCCAACCGTTCGGCCGAGCGCCCGTCGACACACGGCGCACCGGGAGTCAGCTCCACGCCACCGACGAGCAGGCTCACCAGCACCGAAAGCACCACGTCACCTTCTCACCCGAGTGCCGGGAAATCGACGGCAGACACGACACGGCCGCTGGCACCCGTGAAGGCACCAACGGCCGCTCGAGACGACTCCGCCGATTACTTCGCAGCGGGGCAGGGCTTGAGAATGCGCAGGTGAATGCGCTCGTTGCGCTCACGCACGGCGGCGAGCTTCGCGGGCTCCATGGCCTTCTCGGCCTCGCTGCCCGGCTCGGGCTCTTCCATCGCCGGCTTCTCGCTGCCGTAGCCGTAGGTCTTCTTGATCTTCGACGGGCTCACCTTGCCCTCGTTGATGAGGTGACGCGTCACGGCCTGCGCGCGCTTGGCCGACAGCTCCTTGTTCGCCTTGGCGTCGCCCACCTTCGACGTGTGGCCCTCGACCTCGACGACGATCTCCTTGCACGAGTTCATCAGCGCGATGAGCGAGTCGAGGTTGGCCTTCGTGCCGGCCTTGTCGAGCGCGAGCTCGTCGGAGCCGCTCTTGAAGTCGAGCGCTTCGAAGTCGGTCTCGCCGGCCTTCGTCGCGTCGACCGTCGGAGGCGCCGCAGCCGCAGCGGCCGCCGCAGCAGCCTTCGCCTTCTCGGCGAGGTCGGCGGTGTGCTTTGCGGCGGCGTCGATGAGGTCCTGCGCGGCCTTCAGCTCGGGCTTCACCTTCTCGACCGCCGCGCCGACGTCGGCCTTCACCTTGTCGATGGCCGTCTGCACGCCCGCGACCTTGCCCTTGGTGAGCGCCTCGTTGACCGCGGTGGTGCCGCTGGTGATGAGGCCCTGCGCTTCGGTGAGGCCCTTGTCGATGTTCGCGAAGGCGCCGTCGAGCTTGCCCTTCAGCTCGGTGCCTTCCTTGTCGTCGGCGCTCGGCACGAAGGCGGCGGTGCGGGCCTTGAGCTCGGTGGCCACCTTCGAGAGGTCTCCGACCTGCGTGGTGAGCGCGGCGAGCGCCTCGGTCCACGTCTTGGTGATGGGGGCGAGGTCTTCGGTGCAGGCAGCCAGCGCGAGGGCGCCGACGACGGCGAGCAGCTTCTTCATGGTGTGTTCCTCCGGGTGAGACGTCGCGCGCCATCTACCAGCGACGAAATCTCGCGCACGCGAATTGGCAAACTCACGTGAGTCACAGCGGGCGTTCGAACACGCGGTACGTCTTGATGCGCTTGCCCCCGGCGGCCTGCACCATGCGGGTGAGCAGCTTGTCGTCCTCCGGCATCCACCCGACCTCGGCCGTCGTGTACCCGAGGCGCACCGCCCCGAGGAACGTCTCGTGCGCCATGAGCGCGTCGATGCCGCGGCGGCGAAAGCCCGACTTGATGCCGAAGAGCAGCACCTTGAGCCGTTGCAGCTTGCGCGCGGCCCACAACATGCGCGCGAGCCCGAAGGGGAACAGCAGGCCAGCGGCCTCTTTCACCGCCGAGTTCGTGTCGGGCACGGTGATGCAGAAGGCGACGGGCTCGTCGTTCACCTCGGCGACGAGGCAGAGCTCGGGCCGGAAGAGGATGAGTGGCTTGAGCTTTCGAACGATGTGCTCGAGCTCGGCTTCGCTCATGGGTGAGAGGCCGAAGGCGCCGGGCTTCAGCATCGACTCGCTGATGGCCTTGATGCGGCGAAGCTCGCCTTCGGGGTCGCTCGTGTCGACCTGCCGAATCTTCACCTGCCCCGACGCGCGCACGCGGTTGGCGAGGCGCACCACCTTGTCGGGCATGCCCGAAGGCGCGCTCACCTCGTAGCTGACGAGGTCTTTGTACGCCTCGAAGCCGTTCGCCTCGAAGAGCCCCGCGTAGAAGCGGTGGTTGTACGCGTTCATCATCGAGTGCGGCTGGTCGAAGCCATCGATGAGCACGCCGACGTCGTGGTGGAAGGCGAGGTTCACCGGGCCGATGACGCGGGTCATGCCCTGCTGCCGCAGCCACTCGCACGCTGGCTGAAACAGCGCCGCCGCCAGCCCCGGGTCGTTCTGTGACTCGAAGAGGCCGACGAAGCCCTCGCGCGTGCCGTGAAATCGGTTGAAGCGGCTGTCGACGCAGGCGGCGATGCGGCCGACGACGCGGCCCTGCCGGCGCGCGAGGAAGTAGGTGGCGCGGGCGGCTTCGAAGAAGGGGTTCGCGCGCGGGTCGATGAAGTCGCGGCGCTCGGCGACGATGGGCTGCACGAAGACGGGGTCGTTCAGGTAGTGCGTGAGGGGGAAGCGTACGAACTCGTCGCGCTGCGCCTGTGAGGTGCATTCCTCGACGGTGACGTCGGTGGCGGTGGCGGCGAAGCGGGGCACGCGCAGCGCCTTCGAGGGGCGGCCCCGGCGGGTCGGCGGCTTCTTCGGCGGCACGTCGCTCACGCAGGCAGGAATAGCCGAGCGGCGCGACAACGCAAACCGCTCCAGCCTCGGGCTGACGCGTCAACGAAGCGTGAGCCAGCCGCGCGACTGCTCGACCGTCGCGCCGGGGAGCGCTGAGACCAACGCAGCGAGCTCGACTTCCCCGTCTTCGACGAACGGCGGGTCGAGCAGGCCGACCGCGGGCGCAAGCACCTCGAGGTGTTCGACGGCGAGGGGCTCGTCGAGCAGGGCGTTCAGGTGCTCGGCCGCGCGCGCGAGGTGACCATCGAAGGCGAGCGCAGCCGTGGCGAGAACGCGGCTCTCGAGGGTGGAGTACTCGTCGAGCAGCGCCTCTGCCTCGAGGGAGCGGCCCTCGGCAGACGCGAAGAGGTCGCCAGTCCACCAGCGGGTGCCACTCGCACGGAGCGCCGTCTCGAGCACGGCGAGCGCGTCGCGGGCCTCGGCGCGACCTCCTGCGCGAGCGAGCTGGGTGACGAGGCGAACCACCGCGTACGCCCTGGCCACCTGGCCCGTCGTCGTGGCCTCGTCGAGTGCCGGCTTCAGGCGCGCAGACAGCCGCGCGATGGTCTGTGCCTCGCGTCGCCGACGCAGGGAGAACACCCCGGCGCGGTCGGCAGCCTTCTTCTGTGCGGTGGCCATCGCCTCGAGCGTGAGCAGGTCGAGCTGCGCGCGGCGGTCGGCGGCGCAGGCCGCCCTGCCCAGGCGGTCGGCGAACAGCTCATCGTCGCTGAGCAGGCCCTCCTCCCAGAGGCGCTGCCGCTCTTCGAGGGTGCTCCTCAGCAGCTGCTCGCGCCACGCCGCCGGCACCTCGGGCTTCACGAGCGCTGCGGTCGCCAGCGGCCACCCCTGCGCCACGGCGAGGGCGAGCGCGCGTTCATCACCCATCAGCGCGGCGAGGAAGGCGGCCTGCTGCTGAAGCATCACCGGCACCGAGGCCCAGGCGCCGAGGGCGCAGACCGCGTCGAGGAAGACGCCGCCAAAGACGTCGCTGGTGCTGGCCTGCCCGACGGTGGTGGCCAGCAGCTCGTTGGCGGCGGCTGTCTCTCCGCACGAGGCGAGCCAGCGGCTGCCCACCGCGCCGAACACGCTCACGTCGCGGTCGTCCCTGCGCGCGAGAAAGCCGTCGAGCTCGACGCGGAGCCGGGGTTCGACGGCGGTCGCGGTGCGAAGCTCGAGGAGCAACGCCGCGCCACGCTCCGCACCTCGCGTCACGGCCTTCTCGGCAGCCGCGCGCACGGGAGCTGCCGCGAGGGGAATCGCCGCGACCACGGGCACCAACCCGTCACGCTCGCCTGCCAGCCGCAGCGCGCGCCGTGCGGCCGCCATCGCACGGGGACCTGCCGGGTAGGGGTCGAGCCCCGAGAACCACGCGAGGCGGGCGGCGTCTTTCATCGCCTCGACGGCTCGGTAGACGGGCTCGTACGCCCCGTCGGCCCACCACGCCTCGAGCAGCGACGGCGGCAGCCCGCGGGCCCAGACCGTCTTCACCGCGGCGCCGCTGTGCACGCGCCACCGCTCACGAAGGTGTGGAACCATGCGGCGCCGCACACTACCGCGACGGGGTGAGGCCGGAACCCTCGTGGGGCCGCGCCAACGTGATGGGACCCGCTCTCGGCGCGCGCCGCGAGTAGGCTCGGGCCAATGGCCGAGGTCGCTCCCGACTTTCAGCGCCGGCACCTGGGCCGCTACGAGCTCGTGCACCGGCTCGACATCGGAGGCATGGCCGAAATCTTCCTCGCGCTCGAGCACGGGCCGCACGGCTTCGAGCGCCTCGTCGTCATCAAACGCGCGCTGCCTCACCTCGTCTCGCAGCCCGCCTTCCGCGAGATGTTCCTGCAGGAGGCGCGGTGGGTGGCGCGGCTGACGCACCCGAACATCGTGCAGATTCACGAGCTCGGTGACGCCGACGGCAGCCCCTTCATCGCCATGGAGCACGTGCTGGGCGTCAGCCTGCGCGACCTCTTGCGCGCGGCGATTCAGCAGGGCCGCCCCTTTCCCCTCGGCGTCGTCGTCGGGTTGATGGCGCAGGCCTGCGCCGGAGCCCACGCGGCCCACGAGCTGAACGACCCATCGGGCGCGCCGCTGGGCCTCGTGCACCGCGACATCTCTCCGCACAACGTCATGGTGTCGGCGGGCGGGCACGTGAAGCTGCTCGACTTCGGCATCGCCAAGGCCACGCAGCTCGGCGTCGACACCACGCGCGAAGGCAGCCTCAAGGGAAAGCTGCACTACATGTCGCCCGAGCAGGTGCAGCAGCAGAAGCTCGACCGGCGCAGCGACGTCTTCGCGCTCGGCATCGTGGCCTGGGAGCTGTTCACCTCGCGCCGGCTCTTCAAGCGCGACACCGACCTCGAGACGATGCAGGCCATCATCACGGCCGACACGTGGCGCCCCACCGAGTTCCGCGCCGACCTGCCCGAGCCGCTCTCGCAGGTGGTGATGCGCGCGCTCTCGCTCGACAGGGCGCAGCGCTGGGCCACCGCCGACGCGTTTCGGCGCGAGCTCGAAGCCGCCGCTGACGGGCTGGGCCTCAAACACCAGCCCGACCAGCTCGCCGCCTTCGTCGAAGCGGTGCACGGCGACGTGCTGCGCGCGAACGAGAACGAGGTGAAGGCCGCCGTCGCGCGCGCGAAGGTCGAGGGCTTCAAGGACGACGACAAGACGACGTGGGACGAGCCGGGCGGCAAGGCGCCGAACACGGCCGAGACGATGCCGCGCGCCTCGCTGAGCGCGCGCGTCTCGAAGCGCACCGGGCTGTCGGTGAAGGAGCTCGCGCTGGCCGTCTCGCTCGCGATGGTGGCGACGGTGCTGGGAGGCGCGCTCGCCTTTCGCATGCTGCGGCCACCGCCGAGCGGGCCGGCGCTGCTGGTGGGCTGGCCTCCGACGGTCGACGCGGTGGTGCTGGCGGCCGACCTCGAGCCGCTGCGCCGTCACCTCGAGCAGCGCACGGGCCGGCCCGTTCAATTCCTGTACACGTCGAGCTACCACGAGCTGTCGACGCTGCTCCTCGATGGCGGCGTGCAGTACGCGTCGTTGCCTCCGACGCTCTTCGTGCGCACCGAGCGGCAAGACCCGCGGGTGAAGCCGGTGGCGCTGAAGTTGATTGGCGGCGCTTCGGGCATCGACGGCGTGCTGCTCGCGGCCGAGGGCACCGACATCGGCACCATCGCCGACCTCAAGGGCAAGACGTTCTGCGTGCCCGACGACGACTCGACGACGGGCCTCCTCTTTCCCCGCATGGCCGCGCGCAAAGCCGGGCTCGACTGGGAGAAGGACGTCACCGTGGTGAAGAGCGGCAACCACCTGCAGGTGCTGCGCGACCTCGCGAACAAGCGCTGTCAGGCGGGCGGCACGTACTCGGGCGTCTTCGTGAACGCCGTCACCCAGGGCATCGACGTGTCGCAGCTGCGGCAAATCGCCATCACCGGGCGCTCGCCGCAAGACACCATCGTCGCCGGGCCCGGCGCGCCTTCGAGCGAGGTCGACGCGCTCAAGGCCGCGCTGTTCGCGTTCAAGCCCGCGACCGACGGGAGCGGCTCCATCGAGCGTTCGACGACCTTCATCGAGCCGAGCCCGAAAGACTACGCGGCGCTGCGTGAAGTCATCTCGCTCGAAGACGCCAGGCCCTGAAGCGCCCCCGGTTCACCCACCCGACAGCCAGGCCGTCAGCCGCTTCGCCTTGTCACCCTTCACGTTGGTGAACGGCGTCGTCTTCGCCAGCTTCCAGTTCACGCCGAGCTTCTTCTGCACGCGCGCGACGAAAGCGGGCAGCTCGTGCGGCTCGCAGCGCCCCAGCTTCAGCTCGTCACGTTCGGCCTTGCGGCTCGAGTTGAAGGCGGTGACCTCGAGCCGGTACTTCGGCTTCTCGGTCGCGCGCGCGACGTGCACCGAGAACCACGGGCCGCTCTTGCTGTCGACGTCGATGCTGAGCTCGACCTCTCGCTTCTTCGCGTCGGCGACCCGCACGAACTGGCCCCACCCGAAGGACTTCAGCGGCCCCAGGCCCAACGCCTGCGCGAACGCGAGCGCGCCCGAGGTGGTGTTGCGTTTCGAGCGGGCAGCCTCGGCTTGCGAGACGAGCGCCCGCATCGCCTTCGTGTCAGCGGCGTACTTCTTCAGCTTCGCCAGCTGGTCGAGGCCGTCGTCTCCCGCCTGCATCGCGGCGACGAAGTGCGGCATCAACGCATCGACCGACGCCTCCGAGCCATCGAGCGCGAGCACGCCGAGAAAGTCTTCGCGGGGCTCCTTCGTGGCGATGACGGCCAGCTGCACGGCCTCGAGAAAGTCACCGCGCTTCGCCACCGAGCGCAGCTTCTCGACGTGCTTCTTCGAGCCCCACGCGTACGTGGTGTTCAACGCGGCCACGCCTTCGAGCGCGCGCACCCAGGTCTGCTTCAGGTCGTCGGGCTTCACGAGCGCCCGAAGAAACGGCGCCTCGGCGTGTTCGTCGTCGAGCTTCGGCAGCACGAGCCGCACCACCTCGTCGGGCAACGTCTGCGCGAAGCGGCACAGCTTCCACGGAATGGCGGAGAAGAGGTCGAGCGTCGCGGCGGCGGCGAAGCGCGGGTTGGTGCCCGGCGGCAGCGCCTTCAAGATGGGAATGACGCGGTCGCCGTACGGCGGCTTCGCGAGCTTCCGGTTCGCCTCGGTCGCGTTCATCTCGTCAGCTCCCGACACAAATCCAATCGAACACGAGGTTCGAGCCCGCGACGTACTGCCCTTCCCAGAACGAGATGCCGCTCGCGCTCACGACGGTCATCACCACGTTCTCGCTGTAGCCCGTGGTGTCGGGCACCCGCGCCATCGCCACGCACCGTGGCGTCGTCGAGAAGTAGCCCGCGGGGAAGGTGACGCTGCACGCGCCTGCGTGGCTCTGCCCGCAGATTCCAGGCGAGCTCACGTTGCCGCCGATGACGGAGCCCGAGAGCACCCGCTCGCGCCCGATGAGGCCTGTGCGCTGCGAGGTACCGGGAATGACGCCGCCGTCGCCATTCACCTGCAGCTCGAGCGTGGCGATGCGCGCCGTCGTCGCGGC
>JAEUJR010000579.1 GCA_016793585.1 Archangium sp. | reverse complement strand
GCCGCGACGAGGTCGAGCCGCAGCAGCGCGAGGTCGGTGAGGTCGTCGCGGGTGAGCGGCTCGCTCTTGAGGTGCGTGTGCACGAGGCGCAAGCCGCGCAGACGAACCTGGCCCGCGCGCGTACGGCCGATGTCGGGCAGCTCGAGCTTGTGCGCGTTGCCGACGATGACGGCGTCGACTTCGCCTTTGCGCGTGAGCAGCACGCCGACCTGACGGTTCGTCTCGTGGCTGAACTCGACGAGGTGGCGCGCGAGCTCGGCGCTGACGATGTCGCTGGTCGAGACGCGGCGGCGGAAGGTGTTGCGCAGGTGCTTCAGCTCACTCGGCTTGAGGCCGAGGGTGTTCCCTGAGGGTTCGTTCATGTGGCGATGGTGAGGCGATAGCGTTGGCGCCTCGCCGCGGCAACGGTCGTCGTCGCACGGGCGGGCAGGAAGAAGTCGGGCTCCGCGGTCGCTCAGATCATCGCGCGCTGCTGACGGACGGTCTCGCGCGAGCTGACGGCCTCGGTGGCGAATGGTGAGCGCGAGGCTGCTGGAACGGGCAAGCCTTGCAGGCGAGAGCCTCGTCCACGGAATCCGAACGCGGCATCACGAAGGCTGCGCTGCACCCGAGCACGTCTTCCCGCAGCCTCGCGAGATCAACGTCTCCGAATGAGCGTGACGCGCACGTCGGAGGCCGTCGTTTCGACGAAGCCTCCATCGACCGACCACGTGCCCCATCACACTGCGCTGTCGCGTCGACCCACGCCAACTGCAACGCGGAGCCACGAGCGAGACGTCAGGAGCTGAAGGTCTGCGAGCCTCATCCAACGAATACGAACGACGCGTTCCTGCGATTCGCAGCGTCAGCGCTTGCGCACGAGCGTGACCCGCACGTCGGAGGCCGTCGCTTCGACGAAGCCAGCGCCGCCATCGACCGACCAGGTGCACCCATCACACTGCGCCGTCGCGTCGACCCACGCCGAAGGCAACGCGACCACCGTCGGAGCGGTAATCGCCTCGTCACGCATGAACGAAAACGTGAACGTCTGCGTCGGCTCGTCCAGCGAATACGAACCCGGCGTTCCGGCCACACGCTCTGGAGCAGGCCGCACGATGCCGCGCGCGAGCTCGGGCTTCACCCCGCCATCGGCCAGCGCGAGCCCGTAGCCGTCGTCTTCGCGCGTGAACTCCCAGTACATCGCGCCGGCGTTCACGGCGCCGTGCGAGGCGTACTGCGCGTCCATGTACTCCACGATGCCCGGGTGGCTCGCGTTGCCGCCGTACTCGCCGATGACGAGCGCAGCACCGAGCGCATCGGCTTCGGCGCGCAGCAACTTCGCGTTCTCGAGAATCGCTGCGCGTCGCTCGGGACGAAAGCCCAGCCCACGTTCGGCATCGGGGTCGTAGGCGTGCGGCGCGTAGACGATGTTGGGCTCATCGAACCGTGGCAGCGCCGTCGGCAGCCCCAGGTTCCGGCTCGCGGCGGGCTCGAGAAAGCCAATCCAGTCGGGGCGCTCGGCGCGCACCTCGGAGAGTACGTCGCGATACAGCGGCGCCAGTCGCGTCTTCTCGAACACGTCGTTCGGCAGCGAGCCCCACGGCGGTTCGTTCATCGGGTCGAAGCCGATGACGCCGCGATCGTCCTTCAGCGCCTTCGCCACCTGCCGCCACGCGCTCGCGTACTTCGTCTTGAGCTCCTTGCTCGACCAGAAGCCATCGACGCACGCGATGACCTGCGTCGACAACGCGTTGAGGAACCACGGCGTCACCGGCCGGTACGCGGCGTAGTTCGCCTCGTCACACGTCCACCTCGGAGCCCCGTTCGCGCCGACGAAGCCCTCGCCGTACAGGTCCTGGTGCATGTCGACGAAGACGAGCAGTCCGGCTCCGGTCGCGAGCGAGACGCGTCGGCGCAGCTCGGCGAGGTACGTCTCGTCGTAGACGTCGCGGGTCGGTTCGATGGCGCTCCACGAGACGAGGAAGCGCACCGAGTTGAAGCCCCACGCACGCAGCTGCTCGTAGTCGGGCGTGTCGTGGAAATCGAAGTACGGCTTCGCCTTGTGCTTGCCGCTCACGTTCACGCCGCGAAGGATGACGGCTCGGCCCTGTGGGTCTCGAAGGAAGCCCTGCTTCACGGTGTAACTGGCAGGCGGCGGTGGAGCCGCGGGCACGCACGAGACGAGCAAAACCAGACCGAGCCAACGCACCGGCCCACTCTCTCACGATGAACGTGGACCGTGGTGGTAGCGTGCCGCTCGTCCGTGTCTTCGATTCAACTGCCGGTTGGTCTCGAGTCGCTCTCTGCCGCGTTTCTGTTCGGGCTCGGCCTGCTCTTCGGCAGCTTCTTGAACGTCGTCATTCACCGGCTGCCTCGCGCCGAGAGTGAGACGAGCACCTGGTGGGTCGGCTACTCGAGCCTGTGGACGCCGCCGCGCTCGGCCTGCCCGCACTGTGGCCATGCCATTCGCTGGTACGAGAACATTCCCGTCTTCTCCTGGCTCGCCCTGAGAGGCAGGTGCGCTGGCTGCAAGGCGCCCATCTCTGCGCGTTACGTGCTGGTCGAGCTGATGACCGGGCTGCTCTTCGCCGCGTGCTTCGTGCGTTTTGGGCTGACGTACCCCCTGCTCCCCGCGCTGGTGATGATGGTGCTCGTGGTGCCGCTCGTCTTCATCGACGCCGAGCACTGGATTCTGCCGTTCGAGTTGACGCTGCCGGGCATCGTGCTGGGCATCTCGTTGTCGGTGCCGATGGGGTGGGAAACCATCGCAAACTCGCTCATCGGCGCAGGCGCCGCGTTCCTCGCCTTCAGGCTGATGGAGTACTTCGGCTGGTTGCTGTTCCGCAAAGAGGCGCTCGGCGCCGGCGACAAGTACCTGCTCGCGCTGCTCGGCGCGTTCCTGGGCTGGCGGCCGTTGTTCGCGGTGCTGTTCCTCTCGTCGCTGCAGGGCGCCGTGTTCGGTGGGCTCAACCTGCTGCTGCGCGGGCGCGCGGGGCCTGAGCGTGAGCCCGAGAAGACCGAGCTCCCGGCTCCGCCGACGGCCGAGCAGACGCCGCCCGCCGACCCCACGGCCCCCTCCGTCGAAGAAGAGGAAGAAGAGGTCTTCACCTTCACGCCTGACTTCTTGAAGCCCGGGCTCTCGGTCGCGAGGCGGCTCGTGCTGCTCCCGTGGACGATGTTGTTTCAGCCCATTCCCGACGACCCGGTGGTGGACGAGACGGCCGAAGGCGACGCCGCCGAAGAGGTGGAGTGGACGCCCGGGGTGACGTCACTTCCTTTCGGCCCGTGGATTGGCCTCGCCGGCATCGAGGTCTTGCTGCTGACGCCCTGGCTGCACGCGACGTTCGCCGGCACGCCGTTCGGCATGACGCTCAAGCTGCTGTTCGGGCCACCGAGCTGATCACTCGAGCACGACCAGGTCGTCGCGATGCACGGCCTCGTCCATGCCGCGCCACCCGAGCACTGATTCGATCTGCGCGCTCTTGAGCCCCGCGATTCGGGTGAGGTCCTCGGCCGAATACGCGACGAGCCCGCGCGCGAACGCCTTGCCGTCGGGGCCCGCGATGTCGACCGGGTCTCCATGCGCGAACTGGCCCTTCACTTCTTTGAGACCCGACGGCAGCAGGCTCTTCTTCTTGTCGATCAACGCGACGCGCGCGCCGTCGTCGACGAAGAGCGTGCCCTTCGGCTTGAGCGCATGGGCGATCCACGCGGCGCGGGCGTCACGATGCGAGGCGAGCGGCTCGAACACCGTGCCGAGATCGGCGCCTTCGAACAGGCCCGTCAGCGCGCCGCTCCGGTGGCCTTCGGCGATGACACAACGCAGCCCCAGCTCCGTCACGCGCGCGGCGGCTTTGAGCTTCGTCGCCATGCCACCCGTGCCCACGCTGCTGCCGCTGCCACCGGCCGCCTTCAGCATCGCGGGCGTCACCTGCTCGACGAGGGGAATGCGCTTCGCGTTCTGGTTCGTGCGCGGGTCGGCGTCGTAGAGCCCGTCGACGTCGCTCAAGATGATCAACACGTCGGCCTGCACGAGCCCCGCGACGAGCCCGGCCAGCGTGTCGTTGTCGCCGAACTTGATCTCGTCGACCGAGACGGTGTCGTTCTCGTTGATCACTGGCACCACGCCGTGGGTGATCAACCGCTCGAGCGCGTGCCGCGCGTTCAGGTAACGCCGCCGGTCCTGCACGTCGGAGTGCGTGAGCAACACCTGCGCGACCACCTTCGGCGCGAGCGCCTCCTCCCACGCGCGCATCAGCCGGCTCTGCCCCACGGCCGCGCACGCCTGCTTTCCCGGAATGTCCTTCGGGCGCGCGTCGAGGCCCAGGCGTTCGACACCGAGGGCGATGGCGCCCGACGAGACGACGATCAGCTCACGACCCTCGGCGAGCGCGAGCAGCTCCTTCGCGAGCTTCTCGAAGTGCCCCCGGTGGAACTTGCCCGTCGCGTGCGTCAGCGCGTTGGTGCCGATCTTCACGACGACGCGGCGGGCCTGCGTCAACGCCTCTCGGCCTGTCTTCCGTCTCACGGTCACGCCGCCCGCATATCACCGGCGCGCGTCATCTTGACCGAACGAGCGGCCGCGTTCTCACGAACACCCGAGAACGAATCGTCGACTCCCGACGAGGACGACGGAATCGACCACGTCAAGGCGGTGCGCCGCTTGTTTCATCCGAGCGCACGCAGTCTCCTTCTGTTCGTTCGCGAAGCGCTGTCGATGGAGGCCGACCCGATGCGCCCTCACCTGGACGTCGCAGAGACGATGCACGAAGCCGGAGGCAACCTGCTCGAGCGGGCGCTCGACCCCGAGCGTTGGGCCCTGCCGACCCGCCGCGTGAACAAGGACAACCTCTGTCAGGTGGGCAGCGTGCAGGTGTGCGCGTCGCTCGACATCACGCCCACGCTCGACACGTTCATTCGCATCTCGTTCCGCGGGCCAAGCCTGTCACCCATGCAGGCCGCCGAGCTGCTCGAGCAGTTCGTCTCGAAGCGCTTCACCTACGTGCCGAACGCCGAGTGGTTCGTCGAGATCGACGCCCGCAAGTGGATTCACTTCTCGCGGAAGTACACGGAGCAGCGGCTCGAGGCTTGAGGCAGACTGCTGGCCTCATGAAACGACTGCTCCTCGCCGCCTCGCTCGCGCTCTCGTCGGTGGCGTTCGCCGACCTCGTCTCTGACACAGAATCGGAGTGCCGCGACAAGAAGGCCGGTGATGCCTGCCGCGCGAGCCTCTCGGCTGGTGTGTGCACCGCCTCGAAGTGCAGCCGCAACGACTACAGCGAGGGCATTCCTCCGAAGCAGAAGCTCGTCGACTGCCTCAAGTGCCTCGAGGCCGCCACCGACGCCGGCGTTTCGACGAAGAAGCCGAAGAAGAAGTACGGGAGCGCGCCATGAGAACGTTGACCCTCGCTGCCCTGCTCGTCGGCACCGTCGCGCTCGCCGACATTCCTCCGTCGAACTCGATTCAGTGCCAGAGCGCTCAGGCCGGCGCGGCGTGCACCACCGATGACGGCAAGCCCGGCACCTGCACCACCCAGCTCGTGAGCCGCCCCGACTACAGCGGTGGCTTTCCGCCGAAGACCAAGCAGGTCGAGATGCTTCTGTGTGTGGCGAGCGTGACGGCGCGGTCGACCACCACGAGCTCGCCTCCCTTCTTCGCAGCCGGCGCCCTGATGCTGGTGATGCTGGGCCTCATCGTGTCGAAGCTCGTAGGCCGCGGCCGCCGGAGCGCTGCTGCGTGAGCGTCGCGGGCGCGATCCTCGCTCCGGCCGATTCGGTTCGCTCGGCGATTCTGAAGGTCGCCTCGCCGTGGGTCAGCCCGCTCTTCGCCGACCGCCGCCGCCGGGTGTGGTGGCTCGGCCTGTTCTCGGTCGTCAGCGCCTTCGTCGTCACAGGCCTGGTGCCGCTGTGGAGTCTCGCGCTCGGCCCCGTCCTGCTCGGCGTGCCGCACCTGGTCTCCGACGTGCGGTACCTCGTCGTTCGCCCGAAGCTGCACCACCAGCCGTGGCTGCTCGTGCTGGTCGGTGCGCCGCTGCTCGCGACGTCGCTCGGCGCGGGGCCTGAGGTCGGCGTACTGGCCATCGTGCCTGCGGTGTTCGGCGCGGGCTTCTCGTGGCGGCTCGTGGTCGTCGCCGTCGGGTGGCTCGCGTTGACGGCCGCTGCGTACCTCGAGCCCTTCGGCTTTCAGCTCGCCTTCGTGCACGCGCACAACGTGGTCGCGGTGTTGCTGTGGTGGAGCCTCACCGCGCGCTCGAGGTCGATGGCGTTGATTCCCCTGCTGACCGTCGGCGGCGCCCTCGCCATTCTCGCGGGCGCGCTCGACCCGCTCGTCACCTGGAGCGGTGGCTGGAACGCGCCGTGGACGGGCACCAGCTTCACCGAGTTCGTCGAGAACATCACCCCAGCCATCGACCCGACGCTCGCAGGCCGGCTGGTGCTCTCGTTCTGCTTTCTGCAGTCGGTGCACTACGCCGTCTGGCTCAGGCTCGTGCCCGACGACGCGAGGCCACGGCCGGCGCCCCGCACCTTCGCTGCGAGCTGGCACGCGCTGGTGGCCGACTTCGGGCTCGCGCCCCTGCTCGTCTTCGTCGCGCTCTCGTTGGGGTTGGCCGTGTGGGGCGCCTTCACGCTCCCCGGTGCACGGCTTGGCTACCTGCAGCTCGCCGCGTTTCACGGCTACCTCGAGCTCGCCATCGCTGCCCGCTGGTTCGCGTTTGGGCGCGTCTGGGCATGACGGCCTTCCTCGAGAGCGCGTTCGGCGCCTGGCTCGTCGGATTCCTCTTCACGCAGGCCATCGAGGTGCCGCTGTACCTGCGCATCACGCACGGCAAGTGGGCCACGTCGGTGCTCGCGTCGACGCTCACGCACCCCATCGTGTGGTTCGTCTTCCCCGCGCTCTGCCCGTTGTCGTGGGGCTATTGGGGCATGGTGGCAGCGGCCGAGGTGTTCGCGGTGGTGGGCGAGACGGTCTGGCTGCGCGTGAACGGCGTGGCGTGCGCGCTCAAGTGGGCGTTCGTCGTCAACGCCGCGAGCGCGATCGGCGGCCTGCTGCTGCGCGCGACCTTCGACGTGCCCTGATCAGATGCCGTTGAGCCGGTAGTACCGCAGCGGCTGCGCGACGTTCTTCACCGGCGTCTCGTCGAGCGAACCGATGGTGTACTTCGCCAGCGCCGGGTCCTTCAGGGGCGAGGCGGCTTCCCACGCTTCTTTCATCACCAGCGTCTCGCGGAACGCGCCGAGCGACTGCAGCCGCGCCGTCTGGTTCATGCCCGTCGAGAAGCTCGTGTAGTTGCGGTTCGGGCCGAAGAGGCCACAGAAGCTGACGGCGAGGTTCACGCCGATGGCGACGCCGAGGCCCGGCATCTTGAGAATCTCCGACAGGCGGCTGATCTCGGGGTGCGCGCTCATGGTGTCGCGGGTGAAGGCCTGAATCTCGGCCGCGGCCTTGATGGCGGCGACCGCGCGATTGCCCGGCGAGTCCTTGAAGAAGGGCGGGCCGAAGAGGCCGATGACGCAGTCGCCGACCATCTTGTCGAACACGCCGCCGTGCCGATGAAGAATGCGCACCGCCTCGGCCGACCAGTCGTCGACGAACTTGCCGATGCGCTCGGGCCGCTCGAGCACCTGCTCACAGATGCGCGTGAACCCGTTGATGTCGGCGAAGAGAATGCCCACCTCTTCGGCGCGCGGCGCGAGGTACCGCCGCTCGTAGTCGGGGTCTTTCAACAGCTCGTCGATGGCCTGCGACGAGAAGAACTGCGAGAGGTGAATGCGCTCGCGGTTGTAGTCGATGAGGCGCTGCGAGAGCGTCGACGCGAGCAGGCGCAGCAGGTCGATGGTGTACGCCGAGAAGCCATCGCCCCCGCTCCAGACCATGATCTTGCCGAGGGCGTGCGAGTCGCCGACGCCGCTGATCAGCACCGTCTCGACGGCTTTGCGTTCACCCAGCACCTGCGCGAGGTGTTTGTCGCTGGGCGTGATCAGGTTCGGGCCGTACGCCCGAATCGCGTCTTCGAGGGTGGTGAAGCGGCGGCCGTTCGAGGCGTGCTCGAGCTGACCGTACTTGTACATGCGGTAGTGCAGCGCGCCCGACTCCACCGCGTCGCGGTACAGCAGCAGAAAGCCCGGCAGCTTCACCTTCTCGCACAGGGCGCGCACGGCGCCGTCCATGCCGACCTCGAAGACGCGGTTGGCCAGGTAGGTGTTGATGGTGACGAGCAGCTGGTGCTTCTCGGCGGCCGTCTGAATCGAGGCCAACACCGTGTCGAGCTCTTCGGCGATGGTCTCGAGTGCGCGGGCCAGCCTGGCCGCGTCGGCAGTGCGGTCGCCCTCGAAGAGCAGGCCGATGGAGCCGACCGGCGTGCCCACCACGTCGAGCTGCTGCGAGACGAAGGTGTGGCCGCTCTCGAGCTTGCGCACGCCCCAGCGGCTGCCGGTGAGCAGAGTGCCGGGGAACACGCCGTCGAACTCGCCGTGTGAGAACGTGGTCGAGACGAGCTCTTCGTCGAGCGTCGTCACGCACATGCCGCGCGCGCCGATGAGGTGCATGACTGGCGGGAAGAGCCGGTTGAACGCCTTCTCGATGCTCTCGCGATGCTTGAGCGACTCCTCGAGCAGGTCGTCGACGGTTCGGTTCAGCTCCCGCAGGTGCTTCAGCTCTTCCAGCGTCAGGTCGTCCATCGGCACACACGGGAGGGTACCACGCGTGGGCATTTGGCCGAGAACTTCGCCGCGCCGAGAATGGAGGTAGACTGATCACATGCTGATCGCGCTTGCCGCTTCCCTCCTCGTCTCCACGTCGTCTGGCACCCGCCCGAACACGTACAACGAACGATGGTTGTGCGACCTGTGGGCAGGGGCTCAGTGCCACGCCACCAGTTGCCAGAAGGACGGCAAAGATCGCTGCCTGGCCGTCTCGAAGCAGTGCCAGGAGACGAGCAAGCGCGTCGAGGTCGACTCGGGCCGAGCGCAGAAGAAGGCGGCGTGCGCGCGCGCGTTGCTGGCGCAGACGTGTGGGTCGCCGAAGCCGCCCGAGTGCGACGGGCTGCTCTGAGCTCTTCAGGTCGTTGCGTCGCTCCAGCAGACGACGGACACTCCCGACATGTTGACCATCGCTGAAGTCCAGCCCTTCGAGGTCCACCGCCTCGATCGAGCCGCGTACCATCAGCTCTCCGACGCGGGCGCGTTCACCGGCAAGAAGGTGCAACTCATCGACGGAGTCATCGTCACCATGACGTCGATGGGGCCGCCTCACGCGTTCGTCGTCGGGAAGTTGAATCAGCTCCTGAGCCTCCAGCTGGGAGACTCCCGCATCATTCGAGTCGGCTTGCCGCTGGCGCTGTCGGAGCGCTCGGAGCCTGAGCCCGACCTCGCCGTGGTGTCCGAGAAAGACACGGACCCGGGCGCTGACCATCCCTCCAGCTCGCCGTTGATCATCGAGGTCTCCGACTCCAGTCGCACCTTCGATCTCGGCCTCAAGGCTGACCTCTACGCCGCCGCTCGCCTGCCCGAGTACTGGGTGGTCGACCTCAAGAACGCGAAGATCGTCGTGCACCTCGAACCGAAGAAGGGCCGGTACCAGCGCGTTCACCGCTTTGGGCGCGGCAAGACAGTCACCTCCACCATCGCGCCGCGGGTCACCATCAAGGTGAACGACCTCTTCGTCTGAGACGGCCTCCCAGTTCGTGCAGGCGCGGCGACTGAACAGACGGCCCGTTCGAGACGTTCGACCCGCATGCGCCACCCCGCCGGGTTGATCAGCCGTTCCGCGTGCATGGCCCCACCAAAGTCGTGTAGGAGCCCGGGCATGCGTCGCTTGACCCCTGCTCTCACCCTGCTCCTCGCCCTGCCTGCCCTCGCCCAGGAAGGCGACGGGAAGCAGAAGCTCTCGGTGGTGCCGTTCGCCCTGTTGTCGGCCGACGTGAACCCGCGCGCCAGCATCAAGGCCGTCGGCATGCTGAGCCAGGAGTTCAAGAGCGCCGAGAAGTTCGACCTCGTCGAGGCGAAGAAGAAGGAAGCCGACGTCGCGAACGACGCGCTCGCCGAAGCCCGCAAAGCCGTCGACGACGCGAAGGAGCTGCGGGGCAAGAAGAAGTTCCGCCTCGCCGACGAAGAGCTGACGAAGGCCATCGGGCTGTTTCAGAAGAACGCCGCGGCCATCACCGACATCGCCGAGGTCGTCGACGCGTACGCGCTGCTCTCGGCCGTTCAGTACAACACCGGCCGCGACGAAGAGGGCCTCAAGAGCCTCACCACCGCGCTCTCCCTCGCGCCCGATCGCGACCTGCCCCTCGCCGCCACCTCGGCCCTCTTCGCGCGCGTCGTCACCGAAACCCGCAAGGCCGTGAAGGAGAGCAGCAAGGGCCAGCTCGTCGTCGAGTCGACGCCTGGCAACGCCGCCATTCTCGTCGATGGCCTGCCGCTGGGCTCCTCGCCGCTCACCGTGAAAGACGTTCCTCCCGGGCTCCACTTCTGGCGCGCAGCGCTGCCGAACGGCGAGCTGCAGGGCGGCGTCGTCGAGGTCTCGTCGGGCAAGCAGGCCAACGTGCGCGCCACCAGCGCCTCGAAGGACCCGGAGTCGCGCCTGCTCTCGGCCGTCGCGCAGAACAAGATCGACCCCGACGCCCTCACCGCGGCGAAGGAGTACGCCGGGGCAACCAACGCCGACCTGCTCATCTTCGGCGGCCTGTCGACGAAGGTCGGCAAGGGCCTCATCCTCGACAGCTTCGTCTACGCGGTGTCGGCCAACGAAGTGCGCCGCCTGCCGCGCGCCACCTTCGACGCCGAGCTGCTGAACGCCGGCATGGAGTTCTACAACCTCGCCGGAGAGGTCGCGAAGAAGGGCGCGCAGACGGGCGAATCGGTGAAGGTGCCCGCCAGCGTCTCGTTCGACCTCGTCGGTCAGTCGGCGAAGGTGGCCGAGGTGAAGTACGGCGTGGTGCCGGGCAAGGCCGCGGCGGCCGACGCGCTCGAAGGCCTCGAAGGTGGCGGCAAGGAGCCGGGCAAAGAAGACGGCCCCCGCAAGCCCCTCGGTCCCCGCGCGCCGCTCAAGAAGAAGTGACCTCTCCCGTCGGCCGGTTCGCGCCGAGCCCGACGGGACGGCTGCACCTCGGGAACCTGCGCAGCGCCCTGCTCGGGTGGCTCGACGTTCGTGCGCGCGGCGGCCGGTTTCTGCTGCGCATCGAAGACCTCGACCCCGACCGCTCGAAGCGCGAGCACGTCGACGGCATCTTCGAAGACCTCGAGTTCCTCGGGTTGGATTGGGATGGAGAGGTGCTCCATCAGTCTCGGCGCAGCGACGTCTACCGCGACGCGCTCGAGCAGCTTCGGGCTCAGGGGCGCGCGTACGAGTGCACGTGCTCGAGGGCCGAGGTGGCGCGCGCCGCGTCGGCGCCCCACGTCGGCGAAGAGGGCCCGGTGTACCCGGGCACGTGTCGCACCGGCGCGAGCCCCAAACCAGGGCGGCAGCCGAGCGTGCGGTTTCGCGTGGAGCCCGGCGTGGTGCGCTTCATCGACGAGCTGGCCGGCCCCTTCGAGCAAGACGTCGAGCACGCGGTTGGAGACTTCATCGTGCAGCGCTCAGACGGCGTGGCGAGCTACCAGCTGGCCGTCGTCGTCGATGACGCGGCGAGCGGGGTGACGCGGGTGCTGCGCGGAGACGACCTGCTCTCCTCCACGCCACGCCAGCTGCAGCTGCTCGACGCGCTCCAGCTGCCCATTCCCTCGTACGCCCATGTGCCGCTGCTGCTGCAGGCCGACGGCAGACGGCTCGCCAAGCGTGACGGTGCGACGACGGCTGCGGGCCTGCGGGAGCGCGGCGTCTCGGCCGAGGCCATCATCGGGCTGCTCGCGAAGTGGAGCGGGCTCGGCGACGGCGCTCCGGTGACGGCGAAGGAGCTCGTCCGCGGCTTCTCCCTGGCGCACGTTCGCCGTGAGCCGACGGTGGTGCACGACGACGAGCTGCTGGCCCTGGTGCGGTGATGCGACGCGAGCTGCTCATCATTCTCGGGGTGCTCGTGCCTTTTGGCGTGCTGGTCGCGCTGGGCCTGCTCTTCGTGCGGGAGCCGCCAGCGCAGCCGCCCGCTGTCGTCGCGCCGTCGAAGCCTGAGGTCATCGTCGCGCCTGTGGCGCCATCGGTGGCCTTGGTGGCTGCCGTCGTCGACGCGGGGCTGCCGGAAGCCCTCGTCGTCTCGGTGCCGAAGGCGCTCGCCGCTCCGCTCGCCGCCGTGACGCCCGAGGTGATGCTCTGCTTCCGTGACGAGCGCGCCCACCTGAAGTCGCCACAACGCCTCGAGGTGCGCTTCACGCCGACGGCCGATGGAGGCTTCGCCGACGTGCACGTGCCCGGGCTCACCAACCCGCTCGTCGCCGCCTGCGTGGAGGACGTGTTCGACGAGGTGCGTTTCGCTCCGACCGGCGCCGAGACGTTTCAGCCGGCGATTCACACCTTCATCTTCGACCCGTCGCGCGACTGACGGTACAGTCCGAGTCCCTTCCGATGCGGCACACCATCGAGCAGCTCGGGCCGAAGCACCTCGAGGCGCTCAAACAGCTCCTCGCGAAGGACCCGACCCACAACCTGTACCTGCTCGGCGTGCTCGAGGAGTTCGGCGTCGTCTGCGACCCGGCGCGCGCGCCCTTCGCGTTTCACGGGCGCTTCACCGAAGGCGAGCTCAACGCGGTCATCTTCGTCGGCGGTTCGGGTGGCCTCGTCATTCCATCTGCCGGCCCACTGGGCGCCATCACCGAGCTCGCGCGCTCGCTGGCGGGGACGGTGCAGCTCAAGTCGTGCATCGGCGAGAAGATGCTCGTCGACGTGCTGGTGCAGAACCTGAACGCGCAGGTGAAGTTCTCGAAGACGCAGCGCCTGTACTCGGTGTCGGCCGACGACCTGGGGCCCTTCACGAACCCGCTGCTGCGCGTGGCCACCGAAGCCGACCTGCCACAGCTGGTACCGCTGGCCGCCGCGTGCGTGAAGGAGATGCACGAGCGTGACCCGCTCGCCGACGACGCCGAGGGCTTCGCGCTGCGCGTGAAGCAGCGCGTGATGACGAAGCGCACCTACGTGCTCGAAGAGAACGGCAAGCTCATCTTCAAGCTCGACATCGGCAGCCGCTCCCAGTTCGGCGCCGAGCTCGAGGGCGTGTTCACCCTGGCCGACTTCCGCGGCAAGGGCGTGGCGACGTTGTGCCTCGGGCAGATTTCGCGATTTCTGCTGTCGTCACTGCCGCGGCTCACGGTGCGCGTCGACGACTCGAACTCGGCCTTCGCCGGCATTGCGCGCAAGGTGGGCTACGTCGGTGGCCGGGCGCAGCGCTTCGTGTGGGGCGAGTAGCGCTCAGCGCCCGCGCAACACGCATCGACCACCCGTGCACGCTGCCGTCAACGACGACGCCGGAGCGGGGCACGCCGCGCACGACGGCGCATTCGCCGAGTTCCCCTGCGAGAGGCCGAACGGTGTCCCCTGCCCCGTCGGTGACCTCCGTACGGGCGGCGGCCGCACCTGCTCGACCGGCACCGCGCGCGCCGTGGGACAACACCCGCACGGCGATGACCAGCAGGCATTGGTCGGTGGCGGGTTCAGGTCGACGCCGCAGTCACGGTCAGCGCGGCACTCGACGGGTGGAGGCGGCGGGGGAATGACGACCTCTGGCCGCTCGGCGACGCAGCGATTGCCCCGGCAGACAGGGTGAATGGGCGACGGCATCACCTGCGCGCACGCGATTCCTTCACACGACGGCGCGGCACATCGAATGGCACGGCACTTCTGCGAGTCGAGCGCAGCGCGCGCTCTGGTGACCGCGAACGGCTGCGTCGGACAACACGAGCCGCAGCACCCGGCGAACGTCGACGACACGCACTCGGCGTCACTCGCGCAGAAGTCGGGGTTCGAGCGCGGCTGGCGGTCGTGGGCTTCACAGCGCCCCGCCACGCACACGGCGACCTTCGGCCCTTCGTCGACCTTCGGGCACGGCGAGGTGCACTCGGGCACGGAGCAGTCAATCACCGCGCACCGTCGCTGCTGTTGCTCGAGGTCGGAGCGCAGCCACGCCGAGGTGTGAGGACAGCAGTTGCCAGAGCAGCACCCCTCGAACGTCGTCAGCACGCAGTCGGCGTCGAAGGTGCAGCCCACCTTCAGCGGCCGCGACGGTACGTCGGCCCACGCGAACGACGCCACCAGCAGCCCGGCGAAGACGAGTCTCATGGCGCGGCTCCTTCGTCTTTCGGCGCGAGAAAGAACGGCTTCGGGTCGCGCACGAGTCGCTTCAACACCGCGCGACCGAGCGAGACCTGCGCTCCGACGCCCAGCCCACGCGACCGCAGCGCGACCACCAGCGCCAGCGTGAAGCTGACCGCGAAGTTGATGCTCGCCACCATCGGCACCGCGAGCAGCGCCCAGCCGAAGCCCGGCACCCGCACCAACTCGGCGCCGTGGAACAGGCCCGCGTAGGTGAGCTGCCCCATCACGAAGGTGACGTGCCGCACCTCCATCGGCAGGCCCACCAGCTTGAAGCCCAACGGCATGAAGCCCAGCAACAGACCGAACCCCGCGTTGCCACCGAACGCGGCGATCTGCGTCATCGCCCGCTGCGAGAAGGTGCGGGCCTTCTCACGCCCCACCAACCGCCGCAGCCAGCGGTTCGACGCCAGCGCGCCTGACAGCTCGTTGACGACGAACCAGTTCTCGACCGCACCCGCGATGATGGAGGCGAGCCACAGACACACCCCCGTCGCCGCGGCGAACACCAGCGTGCCGCTCGTGAAGGGGTGATGCACGGTGACGACCTTGTTCGCCGTCTCGGCGTCGAGCACGTGCCGGCCCACGGTCAGCTGCGCGATGCCGTCGATGAGCACCGCCACGGGAATGACGGTGCCGACGTTGCCGATGAGCGCCGCCAGCTGCGTGCGTGAGGCGCGCGCCACGAGGTCGACGAGCGGGTCGAGCGACGCGTCCTGGCCCTGGTGCTCCTCGATACCGCCCGCGAGCGTGGCCGCCGTCATCGAGGGCTGCTTCGTCGCGAGCGAGAAGTGGGCGAACTGCATCGCCACGAAGCCCCACGCGTAGTTGAGCCCGACGAAGACCGAGTCGAGCAGCAGCGGCAGCTTCGCCCACGAGATGAAGAACTTGAGCATCACCATCAACGCGGTGAGCGCGCCACCACCTGCGGCCGAGTCGAACATGCCGTGCTGCTCGGCACGCGTCTTCGTCAGGTAGTGCTCTCCAGAGTTCGAGGTGCGCTCGGCGATGCGGCGCGCGAGCAGCGTCGTCGTCGACTTCCACAACGAGGCGAGGCTCTTCTGCTCGATGAGGCCGGTCACCAACTCCTTCTCGAGCTGCGTCCACGCGACCTCGCGGCGGGCTTCGTCGTCGCTGAGCACCGAGACGAGCCGCTCGAGCCGGCCCAGCATCGCGCGCGCCCGCTCGAGGTCGAAGACGAGGTCGAGGCTGATGCCCGTCTCGTCGAGCCCGTCGTGCACCAGCTTGAGCACCTCACGGCAGTCACGCAGGCACGCGTCGACCCCCGCCGCCGTGCCGCTGCCGTTCACCAGCGCCAGCACCAGCGAGGTGAGGCGCACGAAGGGAGACTCGGACGGTGCGAGCCCCGACGCCTGCTGCACGAGCGGCTGCAAGCCGATGGCTGACACCTGCGTCGCGAGGTTGAGCGAGGCCTCTCTCGCGCCCTTGAGCATCATCGCGTCGATGGGCGCCTGGTCGAGGCCCAGCGCGCGCTCGAGCCGCGTGCGCACCGGCTGCGACAGCCCCAGAAACCACGTCACCGACGCACGCCGCGTGAAGAGCCGCTCGAGCAACCGGCCCAGGTCGTTGCCCACGGGCGGCGCCGGCATCACGTTGTCCGAGAACCGCGTGATGATTTCACGGCCCATGCCCGGCTGGCGCGGAAGCCCGACCTGGCCCAGCAACGACGTCGACGACACGCGCTGCACCAGGGCCGTCAGCACCGCGCGCACGCCTTCACGCGTCTTCGGCACCTCGTCGAAGACCTCGAGCAGCACGCGCAGGCGGGCGTCACGTTCGGCTTCACCCGGCCGCCGGCTCGGCACGCTGCCGCGCTCGAAGACCCAGCCCACGACGTCTTCGAGCCACTCGATGACCGCGTCCTGGTCGCCTTCGGGCTGCGACGACAACAGCAGGTGCAGCCGCCCCAGCACGGGCTCGCGCACGTCGCTCGCGCCGAAGCGGGTGACGAAGGTGCTCCTGTCGAGCAGGTCGAGCTCAGACATCGGAGGCCGACTGTCTTACGGGCAGCTCGTGAACTCAACCGCGCTTCGAGGCGCTCGGCCGATTCAGTCGACGCGCGGCAAGGAGCCGAGCGGCTACGGCACGATGGTGAACTCGACGCGCCGGTTCGCCTCGCGGCCTTCGGCCGTGTCGTTCGTGTCCTGCGGCTTCTCGCTGCCGTAGCCCACCGCCTCGAGCCGCGACGCCTCGACGCCCCGCTGCACGAGCGCGGCCTTCACGGCATCGGCGCGCGCCTGCGAGAGCTTCACGTTCACCTCAGCCTTGCCG
>JAEUJR010000553.1 GCA_016793585.1 Archangium sp. | reverse complement strand
CCCTTCTTCCAGAGCTCGGCGAAGACCCACCACACGCTCTCCATGAACGAGAGGTCCATGGTCTTGTAGTCGTTGTCGAAGTCGACCCAACGGCCGACGCGGGTGACGGTGCGGCGCCACTCCTCGACGTAGGTGAGCACGCTGCCGCGGCAGGCCTCGTTGAACTTCGCGACGCCGAACTCGCGAATGCTGTGCGGGCCGTTCAGGTTCAGGTTCTTCTCGACCTGCATCTCGATGGGCAGGCCGTGCGTGTCCCAACCGAAGCGGCGCTCGACGCGGAAGCCGCGCATCGTCCAGTAGCGCGGCACGATGTCTTTCAGCGTCGAGGCGACGAGGTGGCCGTAGTGCGGCAGGCCGGTCGCGAACGGAGGGCCGTCGTAGAAGATGAAGTTCTGTGCGTCTTTGCGCTGGTCGACCGAGCGCTGGAAGGTGTTCTGCTTCTTCCACAGCTCGATGACGCCGTGCTCCTGCGCTCCGAACTCGACTTCCGACGAGACTTCCTTGAACGAACCCAAAGTGATGCCTCCTGAGGGGTGACGTGTTCGCCTCGACGGACGAATGAGTCAACAGCCAACAGACAAGGCCGACCGAGGGCTCGGGGGGGCTGGTGGGTCGCGGCGTCAGAATGCATGCGCAAAACCCGCGCGGGTGCTCTCGTCAGCAGGACATGAACCTCAAGCAACGGGCTCTGGCTGTTCCAAGCGCAGCAGAGAAGGCACGCCGCATCGGCACCTTTGCGAAGGCTGGGCATCTCGCGATGCTGGGTTCCGACCGGTTGTTCTGGCACCACTCGAACGGCACCGCGCTGATCGACACTGCGACGGGCGCTGTGACCGAGCTGGCCGTGAAGCCGGTCAAGTACCCGAGCGTCGTCGTCGGCAGCGCAGATGGCGCGCGCGTGCTGGTCTGCGACGCCGCAGGCTGGGCGCAGGTCGTGACGTTCGGAGCGTCGAAGCCGCAGACGAAGCGGCTCCGCGTGAGCGCGAAGCTGCCCTTGAGCGGTGGCGGTTTTGGCACGGAGTCCGTCGTGTTGCGGGGCTCGTACCCCGACTACGCCCTCACCTTGCACGACCCGATGACGCTGGCGAAGACCGGCACGGTGAAGGCGAAGGAGCTCACCTCGGTGTCGCCGACCGGCGCGGTCTTCTCGAGCGGCGCTCACGGCACGTCGTTGCTGGTCGAGCCCTCGAAGAAGCCCATCGCCATCAAGACGAAGCACGAGCTCGCGCCGCTTCGGTGGACTTTCGACGGCTCGGTGTTGCTCGCGGCCGATCAGGAGACGGGCGACCTGCTGCTCATCGATGGCGTGTCAGGTGCGGTGAAGGGGCAGCTGAAGCGTTCGGTGGTCGCTGACGAGGGTTCGAACGATCAGCTGCTCCCGCTCGACGCGAAGCACGTGGTGCTGCTCTCGCCAGAGAACGTCAAACACGACCTGCAGACGGTGCGCATCGTCGTGTTCGCCGTCGGCGGAAAGAAGACCGCCTCGCTCGAGGTGACGTTCAACGCGTCGAAGAAGCAGTCAGGGCTCGCCGAACTCGTTGCGGTGGCCCCGAACCTCATCGTGCTCAACGCCGAGACCGCCATCGACGTGCGGTCGTAGCCCGTTCAGGCCAGCGACTTGGTGGCGATCTCGTAGACGTCTTTGCTGCAGCCCTCGCGATCGAGAATGCGCTGCAGCTGCTGCTTCATGAGCGTCTGACGAGCCGGGTCCTGCCGTCTCCAGCGCGTGAGCGGCGTCATCATGCGCGCGGCGATCTGCGGGTTGAACGTGTCGATGGTGCGCACCAGGTCGCCGAGGAACGTGTAGCCACGGCCGCTCGCTTCGTGGAACCGCAGCGGGTTGCTCATGGCGAACGCCGCGATGATGGAGCGCGCGCGGTTCGGGTTCTCGAGCGTGAACGCCTCGTGCTTCGTGAGCGCCACCACGTCGTCGAGCGTCGTCGGCCGCGTGCTCATCGCCTGCAGCGCGAACCACTTGTCGACCATGAGCGCCTCGCCCTTCCACTTCGCGTAGAAGTTCGCGAACGCT
>JAEUJR010000345.1 GCA_016793585.1 Archangium sp. | reverse complement strand
GTACGCGGTGGTGCTCACCAAGCGCCTCGTCGACGAAGACGGCCGCCCGGTGCGCTCGCCGTTCGCGTACATCAACCACGCCTCGCAGACCGCGCAGCTGCAGCCGCTCGGGCAGTGTCTGCCGAAGTTCGGCCTCGGCCTCGAAGACGTCTCGTTCACCTGGGCGTACTCGACGATGTCTGTCTCGCGCGACTTCAAGGTCATTCGCGATGGCCTCTACGGCGTCGGCCCGATGGCGCGCCTGAAGGATCAGTTCCCCGCGAAGGTGACCGATCTCTTCCAGGTGCGTGATGGCGATCGCTCGACCAACATTCGCATCGTCCCCGGCGACCAGTTCCGCGCGATGTTGCCCGACGTGCTCAAGGCGCTGAACGGCGGGAAGATCGACGCCGCGGCGCAGGCCCTGATGGACGCGCACAAGTTCATCGACTTCCACGCGGTGTTCGCCGTCGAGTCGCCGCAGTTCTTCCGCCGCGTCGACTCCGAGGGCAAGACGCTGCCGCTCTACAAGCAGACGTTCGACGTCGACCCGCTCACCGGCGCCGCCTTCGTTCGCCCCGAGAAGTCGTACGCGTGGATCACGATTCCCAAGAACCGCCGCGGCCCTGCGCCCGTCGTGATCCTCGGGCACGGCTACACGGGCAACAAGCTCGACCCGCTCGTGTACGGCGGCTTCTTCGCGCGCCTCGGCCTCGCCTGCATCGGCATCGAGAACGTGAGCCACGGCGTCGATCTGCCCGACACCGAGAAGCAGGTGCTCGGCGGCCTCTTCAAGGCGCGCGGCATGGAGGGGCTCTTCACCGCCATCGTCGAGAAGGACCGCGCGTTCGATCAGAACGGCGACGGCCGCAAGGACTCGGGCGCCGACTTCTGGACCAGCTACATCTCGCACACGCGTGACGTCGTTCGGCAGTCGGCCATCGACTACATGCAGCTCATTCGCGTGATGAAGACGTTCGACGGGACCACCACGTGGGACTTCGACGTGAACCGCGACGGCAACAAGGACAACGATCTCGCCGGCGACTTCAACGGAGACGGCGTCGTCGACATCGGCGGCACGGGCTCGATCAACATGACGGGTGGCTCGCTCGGCGGAATCATGAGCGCGCTGATGGCCGGCCTCGAGCCGCAGCTCGACGTCTCGATTCCCGTCTCGGGTGGAGCCGGTTTGCCGGACATCGGCGTTCGCTCGATTCAGGGCGGCGTTCGTGAAGCGGTGAACCTGCGCATGCTCGGGCCCCTGCTCGTCACGATTCCCAACACCACCACGTCGCAGGTCGAGCTGTGGCAGCTGCTCCCCGACCTGAACGATCTGGGCAAGGTGAAGGTCGCGAACGTTCCCGTGCAGCTCACCGAGGGCGACACGGCCGTGCTGTACAACCTCACCAACAAAGAGAAGCGCTGCTTCCGCGTCGGAGCCAACGGTGCGCTGCGCGCCGCGCTCGGTTCGGACAAGGGCGACCAGTGGAAGTTCGAGGTGTACCCCGGCGTGCTGCCGCCGCTCGAGCGCGATGGCTGCACGGTGCCCGAGGGCGCGGTCGCGAAGTGGACGCTCGAGAAGTTCGAGTTCGACTTCAAGTGGGAGGGCGTCGATCGCAAGGCCGGTGAGACGTTGTCGGCGCTGAGCGATGGCTTCGGCTTCCGCCGCAACAGCCCCGAGATTCGCCGGTTCATGGGCCTCGCCCAGCTCGCGATCGATCAGGGCGACCCGGTGAACTACCTGCCGAACGTCGAGCGTCACCGCGTGCTCCGCTACGGCACCGGCGAAGAGGTCTCGACCCGGTTGCTGATCGTGAACACCGTCGGAGACATGAACGTGCCGGTGGCGTCGGGCGTGTCGATCGCGCGCGCGGCCGGGTTCATCGGCCTGACCGAGAAGGACCCGCGCTACGGCAAGACCGAGAACCGGGTGCTGATCGACACGGGCTCCATCAAGGCCGTCGAGCGCGCGCTGCCGTACCGCAACTCGAAGGGCCAGCCGGTGCTGATGGACATCGATCACTGGTCGGCCGTGAACGGCGTCGATGATGGCTTCGACGTGCCGCGCCTGAACCCGCCGCTGCGGCTGGTGAAGAAGAGCGATCGCGTCGGTGGCTACTCGGGCGTGATCTTCCCGATGGTGAACCCGACCGGCCGCCACGGCTTTGATCCTCCCGATCCGGCGAAGACCTGGGACCTGGGCTCGTTCCTCATGAACGCGCTGGGTCGGTACATGGCGAGCGGTGGCTCCGAGTTCGTGATCGAACCGTGCGTCATGCAGAACGCCTGCTCGTGGATTCCGCCCGTTCCCAACGAGTGAGTGGAATGCGCTCAGCATCGGGCGGTTGTCTCGAAGAGGAGAGAGTCGCTCGATGCTGTCGTCGCTGCTGATCGTCGCGGTGTTGAATCAAGTCGGGCCGTGCGTCTCGTTCGAGCCGGCGACGGTCGAGCTCAGCGGCAAGCTCGTGCGCCGCGTGTTCCCCGGGCCGCCGAACTACGAAGACGTGAAGAAGGGCGACGCTCCGGAGCAGGGCTTCTACCTCGACCTCGAGAAGCCCATCTGCGCGACGGGCGGCAAGTGGCCCGAGCACGGCACCGTCATCTCGGCCCGCATTCAGCTCGTGCTCGATGACGCCGGCTACGACCGACTTCGACCGAGCCTGAACCGCCGCATCAAGGTGAAGGGCAGTCTCTTTCCCAGCCTCACCGGACATCACCACGCGCCGTTGCTGCTCGACGCGCGCTGATCAGTCCGCGCCTTCCCACGCAGCGGGAGCACTCTCGAGCGCACGGCTGATCGACTCCGCGCCGGCGGCCATCGCGTCTTTCCC